>JBEKRJ010000097.1:0-10074 GCA_049518835.1 Solirubrobacteraceae bacterium | reverse complement strand
TGGCGTCCGGCCCGTGCTGCCTGCATCACACGAGCCTGCCGCACTTGGCTGCCGGACGCATCGTGTAATTGCACGATGCTGACCGCGAACGACTACTGACCAGGGTGTTGTTTCGGCCCGCCGTCTCGATTCCCTTCGTTGGCTAATGGGAGATCCGCACGCGCCACTCTAAGCGAGCTGCGCGAACAGGCGCGGGTCGGCGGTCGTGATGCCGTGGACGCCGAGGCCGCGCAGGGAGTCGATCGCGGCGCGCTCGTTGACCGTCCACGCGTACAGCCGGCCGCCGCGACCCTCGACATCCGCCAGCAGAGAACCATCGACGAGGCGATGCTGGGCCATCAGCGCGTCCCAGCGGCGGGCCGCCAGCCCGTTCATCACCTGCGCACGCCAGCCGTTCCAGCGCCGGCTCAGTCGCGCCACGTGCCCGCCGATCGAGATCCCGGTGCGGACCCGCGGCTCGAGCACGCGGACGCGATCGAGCACGGCCGGGACCTGCGAGGAGATCAGCGCTCGCGCAAGCAAATTGGCGCGGCGCAACTCCTCCAGCAGCGCCGCCTCGCAGCCGACGTGCTTGACGTCGACGTTCAACTCCAGGTCCGCGAACCGGCCGCTCGCGAGATGGGCGAGCGCCTCGTGCAGGCGGACGTTGCGCCCGCGGCGAGCGTGCAGCACCGTATGCGCGAGCACCAGCTCGCCGCGCCAGCCACGGACGTCGAACTCGACCATGTCGACCCCGACCTCGTGCGCGACCTCGAACGACGCGAGCGTGTTCGCCGGCGCGAGCGCACTTGCGCCACCGTGGCCGATCCGCTGGCAAACGGGTAGCCCCACAGAGACAAAAGATGCCACGTCGGGCAAGCATCGGCCGCTTGCGGCTAATCCCTTAATCGTGCGGAAATACCCGGATGCCGCCGTCAGGCGGGTCTGGAAGGCTCTTCGCCATGGCTACCCCCACGATCGACGACACTACCGCCACCCAAGGCGACGAATGGGCCTCCCGGCTCGATGGTTATGTTCAGCGCGCGCGGGACGCGGCCGACGCGTTTCGCAAGCTCGACCAGGAGGCGGTCGACCGGATCGTCTGGGCAATGACCGTCGCCGGACTGGAGGCCGCGATCGAGCTTGCTGAGCTGGCGATGGAGGAGACGCACTTCGGCGTGCTTGAGGACAAGGTCCTCAAGAACTACATCGCGACCGAGTTCCTGTACGACTACCTGAAGGACAAGAAGACGGTCGGCGTGATCGACGAGGATCGCGAGCGGGCGCTGCAGTACGTCGCCGAGCCGATCGGCGTCGTGCTCGCGCTGACCCCGATCACCAACCCCACCTCGACGGTGCTGTTCAAGTCGATCGTGTGCGCCAAGACCCGCAACGCGATCATCATGCGGCCGTCCGCGCTCGCTGCGCGCTCCGCGCTGCGCGGCGCCGAGATCTTGCAGCAGGCCGGCGAGGCCGTGGGCCTGCCGCCGCACGCGATCCAGGTGATTCCGGACCCGAGCCTCGACGTGTCGCAGTACCTGTTTCACCACAAGGACGTCGACTTCATCTGGACCACGGGCGGCCCGAAGGCCGTCGCCGCCACCAACGAGGCCGGCAAGCCGTGCATGGGCGTCGGCCCGGGCAACGCGCCGGTGTACGTGCACCGCAGCGCGGACATCGGGATGGCGGTCGTCGACATCCTCGTGTCGAAGACGTTCGACTCGTCGCTGATCTGCCCGGCCGAGCAGACCGCGGTCGTCGACGAGGCGATCTACGACGCGCTGGTCGCCGAGTTCCAGCGCATGGGAGCGCACCTGATGACCGACGAGCAGGCGCTCGCCCTCGCCGCTCAGGCGCTCGACGAGACCGGCAAGATGCAGCTCCAGGCGCTTGGCCAGTCGTGCGCGAGCCTCGCGTCGCTGGGAGGCTTCAGCGTCCCGGACGGGACCAAGGTGCTGATCGCGCCGCTGCCGACGGACCTCGACGAGCTCGGCGCGCACCCGCTGATCGCCGAGAAGCTGATGCCGGTCCTCGGCATCGTCCGCTCGCCCTCGGTCGAGCACGGCATCAGGGCTTGCGAGCTGGTCACCGAGCACCACGGCCTCGGGCACACGTCGGCGGTCTACGCCGAAGACGACGACGTGATCGAACAGTTTGCACTGCACCTCCAGACCGGCCGCATCCTCGTCAACGCGCCGACGGCCGTGGGCGCGCTCGGCGGCGTCTACAACTCGATGACGCCGACGTTCTCGCTAGGTTGCGGGACCTGGGGCGGATCGACCACGACCGAAAACGTCAACTACCGCAACCTCTTGAACATCAAAACCGTATCGCGGCGCCAGACTCCGCCGCAGTGGTTCCGGGTTCCTTCGGACACCTACTTCAACCCGGGCGCGCTCGCGAGCCTGAGCGAGCTCGGCGCGCGCCAGCCGCTGATCGTCACCGACGGCCCGACCGAGGCGCGTGGCGTCGCGGACCTGATCCGCAAGCAGCTCAACCAGTCCGCGGTCCCGCTCTTCTCGGGGATCGAGCCTGAGCCGACCGAGGAGCAGATCAGGGCGGGCGTGAGCATGCTCGAGCGGATGCAAGCCGACGCGATCATCGCGGTCGGCGGCGGCTCGGTGATGGACGCGGCGAAGGCGATGCGGCTGTTCCACGAGAGTCCGGAGCTGACGCTGCGCGAGCTGTCGTTGCCGTTCCTCGACGCCCGTAAGCGGATCGCGAGCTTCCCGCAGAAGAAGCATGCGCTGCGGCTGGTGGCGATCCCGACGACAGCCGGGACCGGCTCGGAGGTCTCCCCGGCGGCCGTCATCAGCGTCGGGGAGCGGAAGATCACGTTGGTCGACTACACGCTGCTGCCGGACATGGCGATCGTCGATCCGACGCTGCACCTGACGATGCCGCCGGAGATCACCGCCGACACCGGGATCGACGCCCTCACCCATGCGCTGGAAGCGATCGTGTCGATCTTCGCCTCGCCGTACACGGACGCATTCTGCTTCCAGGCGGTCAACCTGATCCTGACCGCGCTGCCAAAGGCCTACAAGGATGGCTCCGACCTCGAGGCGCGCACCGCGATGGCGAATGCAGCGACGATCGCGGGGCTCGCGTTCTCGAACGCGTTCGTCGGCCTCAACCACGCGCTCGCGCACGCGGTCGGGGCGAGGTTCCACCTCGCGCACGGGCGCGCGAACGCGATCTTCCTGCGCCACGTGCTGCGCTACAACGCGTCGATGCCGAGCAAGTTCATGCCGGCGCCGGGCTATGCGACGTACGTCGCGCCGGAGAAGTACGCGCAGGTCGGCTGGGTGCTCGGGCTCGGCGGCAAGTCCGAGGAGACCCGCCGCGAGCGCCTGTTCGAGCGCGTCGATCAGCTGCTCGACGAGGTGCACGAGCCCCGCTCGCTGTCGGCGATGGGGATCTCCCGCGACGCGTACACCGCCGCGCTGCCCGACCTCGCCCGGACCGCGTTCAGCGACCCGAGCATCCGCACCAATCCACGGATCCCGATGGTGAAGGAGATCGTGTCCTTGCTCCAGCAGGGCTACGACGGCTGACCTTGGCCTCCGGCGACCGCCTGCCGCCGGAAGCCGGCGGTAGGCGGTTGTCTTGCTTGTTTGTCACTGCCCCCGAGCGTCAGCGACAGACGGTCGCGTACGACAGGTCGCCGACGAACCGCGCCCACTCGGCGCGCGTCAGGTTGCGCGCCGCGACCGCGCACGCCCGCTGCTCCCAAGCCGGCAGCGACGCCGGCCAGGTGAAGGCGTCGCCGAGGTCGTCGACGGCGACCAGCTGTTCGCCGGCGGGGTCGAAGGCAGTCGCCGAGGTCGCGCCGGCATCGGTGCCGAGGTCAGGGCCCTCTTGTTGCAGCGAGGACGTGACCCACAGCTTGACCGTGCCGTCCTGATCGCCGCTGGTCGCAAGCCGATCGCCGGTCGCATCGAAGGCGATGCTGGTGACCGGCGTCGAGGCGGCGAGCAGCGGTTGGGGCTGCAGCCTCGCGCCGGTTGCCGGGTCCCACAGCTCGACGGTCCCGGCGATCGTGCCGGTGGCAAGCGTCCCGTCGGGCGCGAACGCAAGCGAGATGATGTCGTTGCCCGGATCCGACAGCTGGCGCTCGAGCGAGTAGGTGGCGGTGTCGAGCACGCGCACGCCGCCGTGGAGCAGGCTTACGGCCAGCAGCTTGCCATTGGGCGAGAACGCGAGCACGTCGGACCCGCCGGGGCCGTTGCCGGGCCCGAGGTCGATCGACGCGGCCAACGCCCCGCTGTGTGCCCGCCAGATCGCGAGCGTCGCCAGCGGCACGGCCGCGGTGCCCTGACCCGAGGTGGTCTCGTTGTCGTCGCTGGCGGCGATCAGCCTGCCGTCGGGCGAGAACGCGATCGCCTGGATTGCGTCCGGCTGCTTGGCCAGCGGGCCCAAGCCTCGCAGCTGGCGCACGAGCCGCGGCGCGCCGGAGACAGTCCACAGCTGCGCCAGCCCGCCGTGGCCCGCGACCGCAAGTTGCGAACCATCGGGTGACCACGCGAGCGCCGTGATCGCCCGATCGGCGGGGCCCACCGTGAACGAGGCCCGGCGTTGCAGCGTATCGGTCGAGAACACGCCGACGGTCGCCGGCCCAAGACGGACGGCGAAGCTGGCGCCGTCGGGGGACACGGCGAGCGGCGGCGCGCGCGGCGAGATCAGGTCACAGCACGATCGCTGCGGGCCGAGTTGCGAGCGGCGGCCGAAGCGCTGGCGGCCGGTCAGGTCCCAGGCGAGCATCACGCCGCCGAGCGAGGCGGTGTAGAGCGTCGCGGAGTCGGGGCTGACGGCCGCGTTCTCGACCTGTCCCAGAGGGCCGTCGAGGACCGTCGCCGGGGCGGCGGCCCGAGCGTCCCAGACGACGATCTGGTTGTTGTCGCCAAAGCTCACGACGGTCACGCCGTCGGGCGCGTACGCGACGCCGGTAACGCTGCCCGTCTGCGCGCGCAAGCTCCGGCGCACGTGTCCCGTCGTCAAGTCCACGAACGACACCGATCCGGTCTGCGAGCCGATCACGACCGTCGCTGCGTCGGGGCTGATCGCGGCGGCCGACGGCTGCGCCGGCATCGAAGCCGGGTCCACTGAAGCGACCGGCGCCAGCGACCTTGCGTCGTACACCCGGACGCCGCTGGTCGCGACCACGACCAGCCGCTTGCCGGCGTCGACGAGCCGCAGCGCCAGCAGCGCGCCGGCGCCGATCCGCGTCGTCGACATCCGCCTGGCGCTCGGCAACGACCACCGATCGACGTACGCCGCGGCAGGCTGCCCAGCCGCGTTGGTCAACCAGTAGGCGTCGTACACGGCGCTGTCGTCGGGCGAGATCAGGATGCTGCCGTCGGGGCTCTGCGCCGTCTGAACCTGGGTGAACTGGGCGTCGAACGGGAGCTTGGCCACCAGCGCGAGCGTGCGCGCGTCGCGGACGACGAGAAACGCGCCCGCCGGGTAGACGAGCAACGATCCGTCGGCCGAGTACGTGGGCGCCTGGTTGCCGACGAAATCCGACAGCGGCGGCCGCTGGACGGAATGCGTCTCGGCGTCGTAGAAGTGAAGCTCGTCCGCGTCCGCGTCGGCGACCGCGAGCGTTTCACCGTCGGGGCTGAGCGCCAGCAGCGGCGCCGCATCCGCCGGCAGCGCAAACGTGCCGATCACCGCCGGGCTGCGCAACAGCGTCGATAGCAGCGTCCCCTCGGTCTGCGGCGAGCGGTCGAGCGTCACCGCCTCGCGCGCCAGCAGCATTGCGACGTCGATCCGCGGCTCGTTGACGGCCTCCGCCCCGAGCTGGCGCCCGAGCGCCGACCTCGCCTCGGCGGCCGCCAGATGCGCGTCGTCGGTCGCGTTGTGCTGCTTGATCAGCGCCACGACGCCCGCGAGGATCGAGACGAACAGCAAGCACCCGGTGCCGATCAGCAAGAAGCGCAGGCGGCGATTCTGCGAGCGCTGCCGGCGCGCCTCGCGGTCGGCTTGCAAGCGGCTGCAGTCGATGAACTCGCGCTCGATCCGGTTGAGCTCCTCGCGATGCTGCGCGACCCAGTCCAGCGCGGCGGTCAGCCGCGCGCCGCGGTACAGGTCTCCGGCGTCGCGCCCGCGTGCGTCCCACTCGCCGGCGGCCGCGGTCAGGTGCGCATGCAGGCGCCGCCCGACTCGATCTTCGTCGAGCCAGGCGCGATAGCGCGGCCATTCGCGCAGCAGCGCTTCGTGTGAGAGCTCGACCTCGCCGTCGATCACGGTCAGCAGCCGGGCGGCGGTGAGCGCGCTCAGCACGCGCTCGGCGCCGTCGACGCGCTCGAGCTCGGTGAGCGCCACGCGACGGCGCACCAGCGCCCCATCCTCGCCGCCGGCAAGTCGCAGCAACAGGTTGCAGGCGACGGGCCGCTGGCGCTCGCCCAGCTGCATGTAGGCGGCTTCGGCCAGGCGCGACACCGCGCCGCGGACGCCGCCGGTCGCCCGGTAGCTGCCAAATCGCAGCGTCCGCCCGTCGCGCGCCAACCACAGCTCGAGCAGCGTCGTCGACAGCAGCGGCAGCCCTCCGGGCTCGTGCACGACGTCGGCGACCAGCGCGTCGACCAGCGCGCGGTCGAGCTCGAGCCCGGCCCGGGCGGCGGGCAGCTCGATCGCCTGCGACAGCTGTTCGCGGTCCATCGGTCCGACGAGTACGTGGCTCTGGCTGAGCAGCTGCGCGAACGCCTCGTATGCGCCGAACCGCCCGTAGAAATCCGCCCGCAGCGCGCAGACGACGAACGCGCGGCGCTCGTGATCGCGCGCCGCCGCCGCCAGCTGCGCGAGGAACGCCTGGCGCTCGTCGTCGCGCCGGCAGACCGTGAACAGCTCCTCGAGCTGATCGACGGCGATCACGATCCGCTCGCCGGCCGACAACCGCGCAAGCGCGCCGCCAAGGCCGCCGTCACCGAACGCCCGGGCGAGCTCGTCGCACGGGTGCTCGCCGGGACGCACCAGCACCTGGCGCCAGCCGCCGCTGGCCGGCAGCGCGCCCGCTCGCAGCGCCGGCAGCAGCCCGGCGCGCAGCAGCGAGGACTTGCCGATCCCCGATGGCCCGAGGATCCCGACCAGCGTCCACTCCGCCAGCCGGGCGACGAGGTCCGACACGACCCGCTCGCGGCCGCAGAAGAACTCGGCATCGGAGCTGTCGAACGACGCGAGGCCCTTGAACGGACAAACCAGCGGCCCACGTCGCTCGCGGCCCGCCGGCCCCTCCGGCCCCGCCAGTCCCGCCGGCCCCGCCAGCCGCGCCGACCCGGCCAGCCCCGCCTCCCCCGCCGGCGCGGCCGGCCCGGCCGGCGCCGCGTCCAGTTCCTCGTCGTGCTGGAGCACCATCCGCTCGAGCTGCTGCAGCGCGCGCCCCGGCTCGAGCCCGAGCTCGTCGCGCAGCGCCGCACTCGCATCCCGGTACACGTCGAGCGCCTCAGCCTGCCGGCCCGAGCGGTACAGCGCCAGCATCAGCTGCGCCCGAGGCCGCTCGCGCAGCGGCTCGGAGGCGACCAACCGCTCGATCTCGGGGATCAGCTCCGCGTCGCGCCCAAGGGCGAGGTCGGCGTCGATCCGCTCGATCAGCGCCAGCACGCGCAGCTCCGCCAGGCGGCGGATCTCCGGCGCCACGATCTCGAGCGGCGGCACGTCGGCCAGCGGCGAACCGCGCCACAGCGCGAGCGCCTCGCGCAGGCGCGCGGCCGCCGCGGCCGGATCGCCGCCGCAGAACAGCTCGCGTCCCTCGTCTAGCAGGCGCTCGAACAGCGTCGCATCGAGCTGCGCGACGTCGAGCGCCAGCAGATACCCACCGGGACGAGTCTGCAGCACAGCGCCGTCGCCGCAATGCAGCACGCGGCGCAACCTCGAGATCGCGACATGGACCGCGTTTGCGGCGCCGTCGGAGGCGTCCGCCCCGAACAGCTGCTCGACCAGCTGCTCCATCGTCACCAACTGATTGGCGTGCAACAGCAGCAACGCGAGCAGCGCGCGCTGACGATCGCCGCCGAGCCGGACCGGCTTGCCGTCCCACGACGCCTCCAGCGGCCCGAGGACTCCGAACCGCAGCGTCATCACATCGCCGCCCATCGACCGGATTATCGGTCGCCGGCGCACCGCTGGCAATCGGCCTGACAGCCGGCGTCAGCTGCTTGTCAGGACATTGTCAGCAAGCTGACACGCGCCGTCTGCCGGCGGTCGGCCCCCAGTCAGCCGCGCGGACAAAGCTGGTGGCACATCCGGCAGGGGTGCGTCCACTGTCAAGGCAACCGAGGAGGATCATCATGAGCACACGTGCTCGCACTGCGGCCGCTGCGGCGATCGCGGTGCTGGCGGCGCTCGCGCTCGCGGCGTGCGGCTCGAGCGCCGGCTCGTCGGCCGGCGCCGGCAGCTCGAGCGTCGCCGGCGTGCAGCAGAAACCGGGCGAGAATCCGGCCGGCCAGCAGCTCTACGGCAAGCGCCGCGGCGGCGTGCTGAGCGTGTATTCGAGCGAGGACTACGAGCACCTCGACCCGGGGGAGGCCTATTTCTCAAACGACTACACGGTCATGTACGTGACCCAGCGGCCGCTGTTCATCTATCCCCCGAACAACGCCTCGACGCTCGAGCCCGACCTCGCGACGGAGGTTCCGACGATCGCCAACGGCGGCATCACGGACGGTGGGCGCACGGTCACGATCCATCTTCAACCGGGCGTGCACTACAGCCCGCCGGTCAATCGCGAGGTGACCTCGGCCGACGTCGCGTACGCGATCGAACGCGGGGCCAACCCGAACGTCGGCAGCGCGTATTTCCCGTCCTATTTCGGCTCGGCCGCCACCAGCCCGCTGATCGGCGCCTCCAGCTCCAACTACAAGGGCGGTCCGATCCCCGGCATCCAGACGCCGGACAAGTACACGATCGTGTTCAGGATGACCAAGCCGGGCGCGGTGACGTTGATCAACGCGCTCAGCCTGCCGGGCTCGGCACCGGTGCCCGAGGAATACGCCGGGCCGATGGACAAGCACTCCCCGACCACCTACGGCTCCACGTTCGAGGTCGCCACCGGGCCCTACATGCTCAAGTCCAATCCCGAGACGGGGCAGTTCGCCGGCATCGGCTACCAGACCGGCAAGTCGGCGGTCCTGGTCCGCAATCCCAACTGGAATCCGAACACGTACTCGGCGGGCTACAAGCCGCCCGCGTACCTCGATCAGATCAATGTCAACATCGGCGGCGACGCAACCGTGATCGGACAGCAGGTGCTCAAGGGCAGCGACTCAGTTCAGGAGGACACGCCGGCGCAGTCGATCGTCAAGCTCGCCTACGAGTCTTATCCGTCGCAGATCACGTTCACGACCGGCGCCGGTGACCACTACGTCTCGGTCGACAACCAGCACGGGCCGTTTACCAACGAGGACCTGCGCAAGGCCTTCTGGGCGGCGCTGGACCGCAACGCGATCGTCAAGGCTCGCGGCGGCCCGCTGGTCGCTGAGCCGATGTCGCACTTCATCTATCCCGGCAACGCCGGCTACGCGCAGGCGGGGGGCGCCGCCGGGCCGCAGGTCGACTACGACGAGAACCCCAACGGCGACATCGCCGTCGCGACCAAGTACATGAAGCTGGCTGGCTATCCGAGCGGGAGGTACACCGGCAACGCGACGCTGCTGATCGTCGGCGCCTCGGACGGCAACGACCCGGCGATCGTCCAGATCGTCAACAGCGCGCTGGTCAGCCTCGGTTTCCACACCCGCGTCAGCGAGGTCGACCAGTCGGTGATGTACTCGAAGTACTGCGGCGTCCCCAAGCAGGAGATCGACGTGTGTCCGACGGGCGGCTGGCTGCGCGACTTCGCCGACCCGCTGTCGGTGCTGTTCGTGCCGTTCTACGGCCCGGGCATCGTACAGACCAACAACTCCAACTGGGGCCAGGTCAACGATCCCCAGATCAACGCCGAGATGGTCAAGGCGTCGCTGATCGTCAATCCGGCGGCGCGCGCCCAGGCGTGGGCGAACATCGATGACCTGCTGGTCGACAAGGCCGTGGCGATCCCCGAGGAGTGGGACAACCAGCCCAACATCGAGAGCAAGGACGTCGCCGGCGTCGATGACG
>JBEKRJ010000096.1:0-10201 GCA_049518835.1 Solirubrobacteraceae bacterium | reverse complement strand
CGCGTATCGGTCCCGCCCGGGAAGAAGATCCGGAGCTCGCTCGTGCCCATATGGATCCTACGATCGCTCTTCCTTTTTCCGGAACCATGGAACGTCAGGCGGACGTTTGCGAACCCGTTCACGTTCCCGACGTAGTAGTAGTCGGCCGGGATCGATCGATCGAGGAAGTGCCGGATCGTGGCGCTTCCGACCATCGTGACGCGCTGGCCGGCGATGCAGCCGCGATTGACCCGCCGCTGCGTGACCCCCGTCAGGTCGGCGACCCTCCCGCCCCTCACCGCAAATGAGCCGTCAAGATCGTTGATCGCCGGCCCGGGCTGACTGTCGTTCGCTGTGATCTTCCAAGCTCCGGCCGCGGGCTGGGCAGTCGCGACCGCAATCCGCGCGGCGACGGCAAGCGCCGAACTCGTCACCGTAACCAACGCCGTCACGGCCACCAACAAGGCACCGAGAACAGAGCCCACGCTCCTGATTGTCACCGCCCGAACCCTAGCCTACACCGCCCACCTGTGGGACTCGGCCGTCAGCGGGACTAGCCGTGAAGGCGCCACCGCGATGATTCCCGCTCGCAGCACCGACGCCCGCGGTTACGGGACCGGACCGCCGCCGGCGGCGTTTGCTCCAGTAGCTGTTCATGCCGCTGTCGAGGACGATAACCGCGTCCTGACCACGCTCATATCCGACTGCTCGCACGCCGGTCGGCCTATTGCCTCGGAGACCCGCGACCGAGGGCCCCATCGGGCTGCCGGCCAAAGACGGGCTGCGTAACGCAAACACGTCCCGACCCGGTCGGGCCGGATTCGCGCTGTCGACCGCGACAATCGCGCTGTTCGCGCTGTTCGTCGACACGATGATCGAGGCTCCGAACCACGTTGGGGAAGCGCCCGGACGCTCGGCAGCTTCGCGCTGACCGCATTGCTGGCGGCGACGTTCGTGGCCTGGGAGCGGCGCACGGAGTAGCCGATGCTCGACGGGAGCCTGTTCGGCAACCCGCGGTTCACCGCCGCGAGCGCCTCCGTCGCGATCTCGTCCTTCGCGTTATCCGGCTTCATCTTCCGGGCCACCCAGATGTTCCAGTTCCTTAAGGGCTACGGGCCGCTGTCGACAGGCGCTGCTGCCCAGTCGCCTCATTCGTCGCGATCTCCTCGATCCTCGGGACAAAGCCGGCCGTCCGGTTCGGCACGAAGCTGATCGTTGCCTCCGGTCTGTTCTTGATGACGGCGTTCTACCTACCTATGGGTTTCGACTTCGTCAGTCACGACCGGCTACGGGACGATCGCCGCCCAGATGGTCGTGCTCGCGACAGGGATGGGCCTCACCAGCGCGCCTGCGACCGAGGCGATCATGGGCCTCGTGCCGAAGGCGAGGGCCGGCGTCGGGTCGGCGGTCAGTGACGCCACGCGCCCTTTCGGCGGCACCCTCGGCGTCGCCGTGATCGGCAGCGTGTACGCGTCGCTATACGCCGACCTTGGCTACTGCGACGAACTTGCGATCCGAGGGATGATCCTGGTCTCCCTCAAGGACCCCGTAGACATTTTCAGATTTTCACCACGCGGGTCGATATTCGGCCGCGCCGAGGCATCCCATGTCCACCGCCGGTCGAAGACCCACTTCGCGAACGCGTCGCCGAGTGTGTCCTGGCCCTTGTGGCTCAGCAGACGGAAGTACTCCTCGATACCACGAGCGGGACGTGTGTCAACGACATCAGCCAACAGCCTGAAGCTGGCACGCTGCTCAAGGATAAGCGTCGATTGGGGGGCTTAGTAGAAGCACTGCGTGACTACGGGTAGCACCTGCGAGACGCCAAAACCGACATCGGTGAACAGCACTTCTTGTCGGCTCCCGGGGGTCCTGACGCGCACTTCGTACTCGTCACGCCCACGACCAATCGGAAGCACCGCGAGGGACTCGATCACCTCAAGGCGCTTGAGCCACTCGGCTACCATGACCTGTAGCGGCTTCCACCGCTTACGCTTCAGATTGAACTGGCGCCCCTGACCTGCGAGCAGAGCGTCGACGGTACGTTCGCCGCGCCAACCGACATGCTCTGGCTCCTCCCCCTACCACCGGTACAGACGAACCGGACGCTCTCGGAGCGGACCAAGGTAGGCCCGCGATGCAGCTGGTGCTCGAGCCTGAGAGTCAGATCTGGCGGGAACTCAAGGTTCTGAAATCGCGTTTGCGGGTCATCCGGGAAGGCGTGGAAGTGCCCAGGCGCCGACACCGGCCACTTGCGGCCCATGGTCATCACTGGCTGGTAACCGTCGGCGACGCGATAAGCTCCTTGTTCCTCCCACTCGAGCGCGAGGGTCAGATCTCCGTGGCCGTCCATGCCATGTAGTCGGTACCTGAAGGACGCTACTTGCACACGCGGCGGCGCCGAGCCGACGGCCTCGACACGGGCCGCAAGGTCATCGCGTCCGCTCTGGTTGTTCGTCCGGTCTTGGCATCGAGGACGTCTAACGCCTCACGGAGCGTCCAGCTGAGCTCGAATCCCAAGGCGCGGGTCGGGTCACGTCCGTTGGTGAGGTCGACATGGCTCCCGAGGTCGACGGGAGTCGAAGCGTCGCCGGTACGGAGAACACGTTGTCGGTCCGGCGATTCCGTTGTCTGACGTAGCATGAGAAGGAACTGGTGGAGGCTTGACTTCCCCGAGGAGTTAGCGCCGAAAACGAAGGTCAAGGGCGCGAGCCGCACGCGTCCTGTGTGGCTCCACGCCTTGAGGTTCTCGATCTGCAGGTCGGTCAGCATCTGTTAGGCGACGCCACCAGTAAGGCCTCAGATGTCCAGACTCCGACGCCATCGAGGCTCGTGCTCAGTTCCCACAGCCCCGCCTGCCGTGACGCCGACACCTTCAACACGTGACACCTGCAACCAGTATTTCGATCATATGCAGGCATCTGTTCAGTCGCCCCGGACGTTACCTTCGATTTTCCGGGGGAACTACCTATGGCTAGCCTCTCGGGCCGATGCTGATCTGGATCAACGGTGTATTCGGCAGCAGCAAGACGCAGACGGCGCACGAACTTCAGCGCCGACTGCAACGCGCACATGTGGTGGACCCCGAACCCGTTGGGGCTGGCGCTCCGGAAGATGCTGTCGGCACAGAGCCGTGGGGACTTCCAGGATCTGCCGCAGTGGCTCACGGGAGTGCTGACGACGCTCGCCCAAGGGGAAACGAGCTTCGACGGCCCGGTGATCGTGCCGATGACGATCGTCCGCGACGACTACTTCGATCAGATCATCGGTGGCCTGAGGGTGAAGGGCATTGACCTGCACCATTACTCCCTGATTGCCACCACGCGACGCTCCGGCAGCGCTCAGGGTACATGCGCGCGCGCTTTGCTGGCAGGGACGAGAGCTGGGCGTTGCAGCATGTCGATCGTTGCGTGGATGTAGTGGATGGAGAGCGCTACGCGAGCCAAACGCGACAGACGAGCGACCCATCGACAAGGTGGTCGAGACGATCGCGCTGGATGCCGGTCTGACCCTGACACGTCCCCCCGCCTTTCCGCCGCCGGCTACCAAGCGAGGCGACTGATGGTCGGCGTGCGTGCGCCACATCCGCCTCGGAGCCGTCTACCTCCTGGTCTCCCAGTCCTGTGCTGCATGGGAACTGTGCAAGTCTTCGATGATCGCTTCGGTGCTTGAGCGCCGCCAGAACTCACGAGCGCTTCGGCGACGAAGGAGCAGCACCCGGTCCGCCGGCGCCGACGCGTGCTTCGCCACAATCGCGATCACGCGCTCGTAGTCGATGGCGTTGCTGGTCGCAGCGTTATGCGGTCACGACGTGGCCGTGACCTCCTCAGGCGTAACCGAGCAGCGCGCCCTCGCCGACCTGCGCTGCTGCATCCATGCGCCGGCGGTCGTCAGAGCGAGCGATCGCTTCCATCGACGCGCCGGCATTCGGCCGCCGATCGCATCGACGTTCCGGTCGTCCCGCTCCGGGCTCGAGCGGAGCCCGACGGGGTCGCTCTGGCAGCCTATGCTGGGAGCGGCCGCCAAGTCCCGAGAATGGCGACGAGCAGTGAAGCGGGCGCATTGGTGGCCAGTCCCGCCTCGCTCGTTTCGCGGGTCTCGCGATCCCAAGCCGCGCCGTCGTTGTTCGTCACCCGCTGGCTGCCGTTACGACAGGCGCAGCGCGTTTGCGACCGATGCGAGGTAGTCGATGTGGCGGTCGTGGGAGTCCAGGCCGAGGCCCATCGTGATCACCGAGAGGTGGGTGCCGCCTGCCTCGCGCCACGCATCGATTTCGGCCGTGAGGTCGCCTGGCCCCGCCTGCGGACGCGCGACATATTCCGCCCCGAAGTCTTCGACTGACCGGCCGAGGCTGCGCACGCGATCGCGCAGCCGTTTCCAGGCGCCGATGGTGCGGTCGATGTCCCCGCCGATGAAGATGAAGCCGTCGGCGAGACGGGCGGCCCGATCGTATGCCGGCTCAGAGGATCCACCGAGCCAGATCGGGATGGGGTGTGTCGGCCTGGGCACGAGCGCGGCTCGGTCGATCCGATCGAACCGGCCTGAGAAGTCGACGACGTCTTCTGTGAAGAGCCGTCGGAGCAGTCCGATCTGTTCCTCCTGGCGGGCGCCGCGGGTACGGAACTGCTGCCCGAGGGCTTCGTACTCGACGTGATTCCAGCCGACACCGACGCCGAGGCGAAGTCGACCGCCGGACAGAAGATCAAGATCGGCTGCTTGGCGGGCGACGAGCGCTGTCGGGCGCTGCGGGAGGATCAGGATCCCAGTGGCGAACTGGACTCGTTCGGTGATGGCGGCCAGATAGGCGAACATCACGAACGGATCATGGAACGGGTCGTGCTCGGTATATGGGCCCGTGAGCTGTGGTGTTCGGTCCGCGTGAACGGCGCCGAGCACGTGGTCGTAGGCCAGGAGGTAGTCAAAGCCGAGCTCCTCGACCGCGAGTCCGAGCCGACGCACAGCACTCGGATCTCCTCGAAGCTCGATCTGGGGGTACACAGCGCCGATTTGCATGAACTACGCCTCCTTGGGTTGGGTGGACGACCGTGGCCCGGATCTCGGCAGAAGCAGCGTGACTCCCCGACACACGCATACGGTGCTGGTCGATTGCGACCCGCCGAGCCGCACCTGGGGGTCGGCGCCGGAGCGGCCGAACCAACTCTGCATAGCCACTTGCGGGATTCTGCACTCCGATCCGCTAGCCCTGCTCTCGGCGACCGGCGAGGTCCCCTGCTGCGGACCGGCGCGCGGGACCTCGCCGGCGCGCGTGGTGGGTTGGGTCCGGAAGCAACGATCGTTTGAACGGCTATCGGCGCCATCCGCATGGCTGCATTGCTCGCGGGCAGCAGCGGGCCCCGACCGCATGACGCGCCGCGCGGACGTCGGCGGTGGTCCGACGCACAGCACACGGCGATGGACACCGCACGCGCGCTCGTCTTCTGTCGTATTCGGCTCGCCGACGTGGTTCGGTACCCTAATGGTATGGACCGCGAAGCACCGGCGACGCCAGGGCGGGTGGTGGCCAGGCTCGCCCGGCAGGTCGAGCTCGCCCTCACTACGGTGGATCTGACCCTTCCCCAGTACCGCGTCCTGGGAATCCTCGGCGGCGGCCCTGAGGCGTCGTCTGTGCTGGCTGAGAAGCTGGCCGTTAGCCGCCCGACCGTGACCGGCGTCGTGGACGGGCTCGTCGCCCGCGGCCTCGCCCGGCGCGACCACGACGGTGCCGATCGCCGCCGGATCGGGATCGAGCTGACGGACGACGGGCGACGTCTGCTGGTGCAAGCTGACACCGAGGTCGAGCGGCGCCTACACGAGATCGCGGCCCACCTCGATGACGCCGGCTCAGCCTTCGCCGGGCTCGGGCCGTGGCTCGAGGCGCTCAACGCCCACCGCAGCGCGCGTCACAGCGCGCGCCGTGTCGCTCCGGCGGCCGAGAAGCTGGACGTGGCCGGGTGAGCGCCGTCTCGACCGCGGCCGCGGCGACCTCGCCGGAGCGACAGGACGAGTTCGCGCCGAGCGGGATCGAATCGCGCTACCGCCCGCCGCAAGCCTGGATCGATCCGGACACGAGAAAGTCGTGGCTTGGTCGCGCCCGGCCGATCGTGCTCTCGCACAAGCGCACATTGCTGACCGCGCTGGGCCTCTCGTTCGTCGCCCTGCTGCTCCAGGTGCAGATCCCGAACCTACTCAACGACGCGGTCACCAACTCGCTTGAGCGCCACACGGTGGCTCTCTCGCACTACACGTGGCTGGTCTTCGGACTCGCGGTCGCGGCCGGGGTCTCGGCCTACGTGTCGCGTCTGTTTTTGACGCGGACCGCCTACGCAATCGAGTTCGACCTGCGGAACATGCTCTACGTGCACCTGACGCGGATGGAGTTCGGCTTCTATGACCGCGTCCAGACCGGCCAGCTGATCTCGCGGGCCAACTCTGACATCCGCTCGGTGCAGATGTACCTCACCTTCGGCCCGGCGATCCTCGTGCAGTGCGCGATCGCGGCGGTCGCGTTCATCTACATGCTGACGATCGACGTGCCCCTCGCCATCGTCGCGATGTCGACGATCCCGTTCGTGTTCGTGCTCAGCGTGCGGATGCGCAAGTCGATGTTCCCCGTCTCCTGGCTGATCCAGTCGCGGCTGGCCGAGATCGCCACGATCGTCGACGAGAACATCAACGGCGTCCGCGTGGTCAAGTCGTTCGTGGCCGAGCCGCGGGAGCTGAAGACGCTGGCCGAGGCGGCCGACCGGCTCAAGTGGTCCTACATCAAAGACGCCGACCTGCGGGCGCGCTTCACCCCGGCGGTTCAGAACCTGCCGCAGGTCGGACTCGCCCTGATCCTGATCGTCGGCGGTCTGCTGGTGATCCACGGACACCTGGGCGTCGGCGCGATCCTCGCCTTCAGCGCCTACCTGGTGATCCTCCAGGCGCCGTTTCAGCTGCTGGGGATGCTGGTCATGCTGGGCCAGCGGGCGTCCGCTTCGGCCAAGCGGATCTACGAGGTGCTAGACGAGCAGCCGACGATCCTGGACTCGCCCGAGGCGCTGGATCTGGTTCGCTGCGACGGCGACGTCGAATTCGACGAGGTCGACTTCGCCTATGCCGATGGTCCGCTCGTGCTGCATGACTTCAGCCTCCAGCTCCGGCCCGGAGAGACGGTCGCGATGGTCGGGCGTACGGCGAGCGGCAAGACGACGGTGTCGCGCCTGCTGCCGCGCTTCTACGACGTCGACTCCGGAACCATCCGGATCGACGGGCACGACGTGCGCGAGCTGTCGATCGCCTCGCTGCGGTCCAAGATCGGGGTCGTCCTCGACGAGCCGTTTTTGTTCTCGATCTCGATCTCGGACAACATCGCCTACGGCCGTCCCGACGCCTCGCTGGAGGAGGTTCGCGAGGCCGCCCGGGCGGCCGGCGCCGAGGAGTTCATCCTCCAGTTGCCGCAGGGCTACGACACGATCGTGGGCGAGCGGGGCTACACCCTGTCTGGCGGCCAGCGCCAGCGCGTGGCGATTGCCCGCACGCTGCTGGTCAACCCGCCGATCCTCGTCCTCGACGACGCCACCAGCGCAGTCGACGTCCAGGTCGAACAGGCGATCCACGACGGCCTGCGGGTCCTGATGCAGGGCCGCACGACGCTGATCGTGGCCCACCGCCTGTCGACCATCGGCCTGGCCGACCGGGTCGTGCTGCTCGACGGCGGCAAGATCGTTGCCGACGGGACGCACCACGAACTGATGGAGAGCTCGCCGTTGTATGTCGAGGTGCTCGCCCAGGCCGAGGCTGATCCGCCGGGGGGCGAGCGATGAGCTTCGGTGGCATCGGCGGCGGCGCCCCGATCTTCGGTCCGGCCGGCGGATCGCGCTCGGCCGCCGCACCCGGCGGCGGCCTGCCCTTCGCCGGGATCCCCTCCGAGCTGCAGGCTGGCGTCGA
Organism: Solirubrobacteraceae bacterium; assembly: GCA_049518835.1. Classification (GTDB taxonomy): domain Bacteria; phylum Actinomycetota; class Thermoleophilia; order Solirubrobacterales; family Solirubrobacteraceae; genus Palsa-465. Next base: position 2,293 of record JBEKRJ010000096.1, on the reverse strand, counting down.
CAAGCTGCTCTCCGAGGAACCCGATCACGGCGAGCCGAACGTCCGGTTCACCTACCGGCCCGACGACGACAACGGCAAGCACCTGACCCTGCGAGCCCTGATCTTCCGCCACTGGCACCTCGGCGTGCTCGCTCTGGTGCTGGTCACGATCGTCAGCGTCACCAACCAGGCCGGGCCGGCCCTGATCGAGTACGCGATCGATCACGGGATGCTGCCCCACCACCACAGCGTCGGGGTGATCCTCGCCGTCGGCGGGCTCTTCCTGCTCGCGATCGCGATCACCGCGGCGGCCCAGCGCTCGCAGGCGAGGGTCACTGGCCGGCTCGCCGCGCAGGTCATGAACGACCTGCGCGTCCGCGTATTCACCCACCTTCAGCGCCTCGGCCTCGACTTCTACACCGACGAGAAGGCCGGCGTGATCATGACCCGGATGACCAGCGACATCGAGCAACTCCAGCAGCTGCTCCAGGACGGTCTCGCCCAGCTCGTCGTCCAGGCCCTGACAATGGTCGTGATCACCGTCATCCTGTTCACGCTGAACGTGAAGCTGACGCTAATCACGCTCACGCTCGTCATCCCGCTGCTGACCGGCGCGTCGCTGTGGTTCCGCAAGGCCTCCCAGGTCGCCTACAACCGCGTCCGCGATGGCATCGCCAACGTGCTGGGCGACCTGTCAGAGAGCCTCCACGGCGTCCGCTCGGTCGCTGCCTACAACCGCCAGTGCTGGAACATCATCCAGCACCGCAACGTCGTCGGCGACTACCGTGACGCCAACAACTACACGGCCCAGATCAACGCGATCTACGGTCCGGGCACCCAGATGCTCGGCTACCTCAGCCAGGCGGCGCTGCTGGCCATCGGCGGGAACATGGTCATCCACCACGAGCTGTCGATCGGTGCGCTGGTCGCCTTCTTTTTGTACCTGAACCGCTTCTTCTCGCCGATCCAGCTGCTCGTCCAGCAGTACAACACCTTCCAGCAGGGACAGGCCGCGGTGTTCAAGCTCCGTGGCCTGTTCACCGTCGACCCGAGCACGCCCGAGGCGCCTGCGGCTCGCGAGCTGCCGCCGACCGAGGGTGAGATCGTGTTTGACCACGTCACCTTCGGCTATGACCCCGCCAAGCCCGTCGTGCGCGATATCGACCTCCGGATCCGCGCCGGGGAGACGGTCGCCTTCGTCGGTCAAACCGGTGCCGGCAAGTCGACGCTCGCCAAGCTGATCACCCGCTTCTACGACCCGACCGAAGGACGCGTCCTGATCGACGGCCACGACATCAGCGAGGTCACGCCCGATTCGCTGCGCCGCCAGCTCGGCGTCGTGCCCCAGGAGCCGTTCCTGTTCGCCGGCAGCCTGCGGTACAACATCGCCTTCGCGTGCCCGGACGCGACCGACGACGAGGTCTGGCAAGCCGTCCACGCGGTCGGGCTCACCGACGTGGTGGAGCAGATGCCCGACGGCGTCGACACGGTCGTCCACGAACGCGGGCAATCGCTGTCCTCGGGCGAGCGCCAGCTGATCGCCCTCGCGCGAGCGTTCCTGGCCCAGCCACGGGTGCTCGTCCTGGACGAGGCGACATCCAACCTGGACCTACTGTCAGAGACCAAGATCGAGGCCGCCCTCGACGTGCTCCTGGCCCAGCGCACCGCGGTGCTGATCGCTCATCGGCTGACCACAGCGATGAAGGCCGACCGGATCGTCGTGATCGACGCCGGCCGCGTGCTCGAGTCCGGCTCGCACGACGAACTAGTCGCCCAGGGCGGCCGCTACGCCGAGATGTACGCGACCTGGACCAGCCACACGGAGATCGCGGCGTAACCGTATGGCCTTGGCTGAGCAGCGTGCGGACGCTGCTAGCCGCGATCGCCGCCAGCGAGTCGACGTCAGCCGGCCGAAGCCGCGGCCCCGCAGCTCGCGGTAACCAGGCTCAGCACCAATGCTCGGCGGGTGGCCAGTTCCAGCGCGCCGATCCGGGTCTCGGGGGCGCGACGGAGCCTTACGAGCAGCTTTGCGGGCGTCTGGCGGCCGGTGTAGTGCTCCCGGACAAGGAACCCGTGCAGGCGCGCTGCTCCGAGGCCGCGCGCGTCAGCGGGGCTCGGGTAGCGCTCAAGGAACGCGAGCGAGATCCGGCTGTCCAGGTCGCTGAACAGGCCCAGCGGACCGGGCCAGAACCCCCGCCCGAGACCCTGAACCGATCGCGAGCGGCCCGCGACCTGGTTTGGATGCAACGCCAAGATCCGCAGCCCCGCGTCCAGCAGCCGCTCGACCAGCAGCCCGTCAGGCCGCTCGATCGCG
>JBEKRJ010000095.1:0-14749 GCA_049518835.1 Solirubrobacteraceae bacterium | reverse complement strand
CGGATGCTCTCCGTCGTCAGCAACATCTGCGCACAGCGATGTCCGACCGCCTGGAAGGAGCCGACCGGCACGCCGAACTGCTTGCGGTCCTTGACGTACTCGATCGTCATCTCGAGCGCGCGCTGGCAGATGCCGAGCACCTCGGCGGCCACGGCGGTGCGCACGCGGGCCGCGGCGCCCGCGCCCAGCGGGTCGCCTTGCACCTGCGTATCGACGAGCGCATACCGGCGGGTCGGATCGATTGCCTCGAAGGGCGTGGTGTCGGGGGCCGCGACCAGGTGGGCATCGTCGCCGTGCAGCAGCACGACGACGTCCGCACCGGCCGCGTCGGCCGCCAGCTCGCGCGTTCCGATCGCGCCTCGTAGCTCTCCGCGGCAAAGCCCCGGCAGCCAGCGCTCCTGCTGCTCGGGTGTGCCCGTCGCCGCGATCACCGCAGCCGCGGTCGTGCTCGCCAGCGCCGCCGTCGCCGCGCACGCGTAGCCGAGCTGTTCTGCCAGCACCGCCAGCTCGACGGCGCCGAGTCCCTGGCCCCCGTGGCGCTCCGCGACCCCGATGCCGGGCCAGCCGAGCGCCACCAGCTCCTGCCACAGCGACTCGTCGTACCGCCGCCGCTCGGCGGCCTCGCGCACCTTCGCCCACGGCGAGCGGGCGGCCAGCAGCTCACGGGCGACCCGCTTAATCTCCTTCTGATCCACCGACAGGTCGAAATCCACGAATCGCCTCCTGCGGACCTAACGCGACTTGGGCAGTCCGAGCACCCGCTCGGCGACGATGTTCTTGAGCACCTCGGTCGTCCCGCCCTCGATCGAGTTGCCCCGCGCGCGCAGCAGCTCGTATGACCAGCGCCGGCCCGCCTCAAGCGCCTCGGTGCCCAGGACGTCGGCGGCGAACTGCGTCAGCTGCTGATTGGCCTCAGACCACATCCACTTCGTCAGCGATCCCTCGGGCCCGGGCTGGCCGTACTTCTCGGTCGCGGTCAGGCCGCGGTAGGCGGTCAAGCGAAGCGCCTCGGCCTTCAGGTGCAACTCGCCGAAGCGCTCGGCGATCACCGGGTCGTCGAGCGCACCGCGCTCGCTCGCGGCGACCAGCAACTCGTCCAGCATGTGGCGCAGCCTTACCTGCAGGAAGAACGCGAGCCCTGCGCGCTCGTTCATCAGCGTCGTCAGCGCGACCGTCCAGCCGTTGCCGACGCCGCCGACGACGTTCGCGTCGGGGATCCGTGCCTCCTCGAGAAACAGCTCGTTGAACTCGGCCTCGCCGGTGATCTGGCGCAACGGCCTGACCTGCACGCCGTCCTGCTCCATGTCGAGCAGGAAATAGGTGAGCCCCCTGTGCTTAGCGGCCTCGAAGTCGGATCGCGCGACAAGCATGCACCACTTCGCGTGCTGCGCGATGCTGGTCCAGACCTTCTGCCCGCTGACGACCCACTCGTCGCCGTGCCTGACCGCCCGCATCTTCAGCGCCGCCAGGTCGGAGCCCGCATCGGGCTCGGAGAACCCCTGGCACCAGATCTCGTCGGCGGTCACGATTGGCGCGAGGTAACGATCCTTCTGCTCGGCCGTCCCCCACGACATGATCGTCGGCCCGGCCAACAGCAGCCCGAGGACGTTGGCCGGCAGCGGCGCACCGGCGCGCCCGAGCTCCTCGAAGAAGATCGCCGACTGCGTCAGCGTCGCGCCACGGCCTCCGTACTCTCGCGGCCAGTGCACTGCCGCCCACCCGGCCGCCGCGAGCCGGCGCTGAAAGTCACGCCGCCATTCGAAGTTGGCCTCCTCGCCCCGCGGCGCCTCGCCGGCCGGGTTCTCGAGCAGCCACGCGCGCAGCTCGTCGCGAAACGCGAGCTCCTGCGGATCGAACGTCAGGTCCATCGCTCCTCCTGCGGCGTGGGTGGCGACCAGGAGCGCAAGTACGCGCACTGTAGCCGACCAATGCTGGATCGGTGGCCGGACGGACACGGCGCGGGCTTGCGCTCGTGGCGCGGCGGATCGCCCAGCGTGACACGCTCTCGATCGAGCCGGGCCCGCCATTTGTGGCTTTGACGAGACAGCCAGCGATGAGAAACCCACGGATTGCGCTTGCGACCTGCGCCGCGCTGCCGGAGCTCGCCGAGGACGAGCCGCTGCTGCTCGACGCGCTGCATGCCCGTGGCGCGTCCGTGGAGGTGGCGGTGTGGGATGACCCACGTATCGACTGGCACGCTTACGAGCTGGTCGTGGTCCGGACCACGTGGGACTACGCGCTGCGGCGCGACCAGTTCGTCGCCTGGGCGGAGCGGGTGCCGCGGATCGCGAACTGCGCCGAGGTGATCCGCTGGAACACCGACAAGCGCTACCTCGCCGAGCTGCCGCGAGCCGTGCCGACCGAGTTCGTGGCGCCGGGAGCGCGGTGGCGCGCGCCGGCCGCGGAGTATGTCGTCAAGCCCGCGGTCTCGGCCGGTGCGAGCGACACCGCGCGCTACGGTCCAGGGGACGAGCAGCGGGCGCGCAGCCACGTAGGGGAGCTGCACGCCGCCAACCGGACCGCGATCGTGCAGCCATACCTGACCGCGGTCGACGAGCACGGAGAGACTGCGCTGGTGTTCATCGGCGGGGAGTACTCGCACGCGATCCGCAAGGGCCAGATGCTCGCCCGCGGCGACTGCCCCGCCACCCCGGCGCTGTTCGTGCAGGAGGAGATCCGTGCGCGCTGCGCGACGGCGGCCGAGCTTGCCGCCGCGGAGGAGGTCCTCGATGCGCTGGATTGGGATCGCGGCGAGCTGCTGTATGCCCGGGTCGATCTGATCGCCGGCAGCGACGGCGCGCCGTTGCTGCTGGAGCTCGAGCTGACCGAGCCGTCGTTGTTTCTGTCCTACGGTCCCGGCGCCGCGCAGCGCCTCGCGGCCCGCGTCCTCGAGCGGCTCGAGCGCTAGAACCCCACGAGCGCGATGCTCGCGCGCGCGGTCGCGTTGCCGTCGGTGAGTGTGAGCTTGGCTGCAAGCCGGTTGCCGCGAGCCCGAGCGAGCAGCAAATGACCGTTGGGCGTCAGCCGGAAGATCAGGTAGCCGAGCTCGTTGGCCCCGAGCACCTCTGGACCGGCGGTCGCAATCACCGACCGGCCGGCGGACAGCGTCGTGTGCACGGCGCAGGGCGCAGCGGCAAAGCAGCCCGCCAGGATCCCGCCGACGTGGTCGGCAAAGACGAACTCGCTCGTGCCGATCACTTGCAGCGTCGGCGCGTCCTGGATCGAGCGTCGCGGGGCCGGCCCGCCGGCCGCGAACGGGATCAGGTTCACCGGTACGGCGGCGGTGGCGCCCGACCGATCGCGGATCGTCGCCGTCACCGCCAGCCGGCGCTCGCGCGCGCGCGCCAGCAGCGCGCGGCCGTGAGCGGTGAGCGCGAAGTGCAGCACGCCGCCGCCGGCCGCAAGGAACTCGCGGCCGGTGGCGGCGATCGTGGCCTTGCCGGCGGTGATCGTCGTCGTGACGTGACAAGCGCTGCCGGTGAAGCAGCCGGCCGGCAGGCCGCCGACGCCGGTCGGTGAGACGAACACGCTGCGACCGTAGATCGCGACGTGTGCCGGCGTCGCGACCGCCTGTGAGCTTGCGAGCAGCTGCCCGGTCGATCCGAGCGCCTGCACGGCGAAATATGCAAACTCGCTGCCGACCGTGATCTGCGTCTGGGCGCCCTGCGTCGACGCGGTGGCGACTGTGATCAGCGTGCTCGGGCTCGAGCCGCCGAGCGCCCGCCACGAGGCGACGCCGGCAACGCCGCCCGGGCCAGCGGTGAGTGCGACGCTGCCGTCGGCCGCGGCCGCGACGGTCACCGAGGGTGGCTCGACCGCCAGCGGCGCCGGCGCGCCGACAACCGCGCCGGTGGCTGTCCAGGTGACCGCCACCGGCGGGTAGCGCAGCAGCGCCTGCCACGTCGGGGCGTCGATGACCGCACTCGTCGCGATCCCGTGTGCGGCCTGAAAAGCTTGCACCGCGGCCTGTGTCTGCGGTCCGAAGTCGCCGTCGATCGCGATCGGCTGGCCGGCGCTGTACAGGTGCTCCTGCGCCCAGATCACAAGGTCGCCGGTTGCTCCGGTCGCCAGCGTCGGCACAGCGCTCGAGGGCGTAAGCCCGGTCAGCGGCGCAAGCGGCTGCGAGATCGCGCTCCACCCCGTGGCCGTCACGTCCTGCCAGTCCCACCAGCTCAGTCCCGGTGCGCCGTAGGCCTGGGCGAGCTGCCGAAAGCGCATGATGTCGCTCGCGGAGGGGCTGCCGTCGAGCTGGCCCAGCGGCGCGATTGGCCGCCCATACAGGCTGTTGAACTCGTACGTGTGCGCGTAGACGTCGTCGACGCTGGTGCCGATGTCGAGCCAGTACATCTGCGGCACGTCGAACTGGGCGCCGCCGGGCCCCAGGAACACCGAGTACGGAAAGCTCGGGTGATCGTCGATGTAGGGCAGGCCGGCGAGTGCGATCGGGAAGTTCGCCCCTACCCGCCCTCGCAGCGTCTGGATGTACGTCTGTGCCGACGCGTACTTGCCTTCGTATTCGCCTTCGGCGTCGATCGCGAGACAGTCGGCGCCGTCGCTGACGGCCGCCGCGCCGACCTGCGCCTCGGCTGTCGGGTTGTCGCCGTAGACGTATTGCCAGGCGCACACGTGTAGGCCGGCCGCGTGCAGGGTGGAGACCAGCTGCGCGTTGAACTGTGGCCACGTCGACGTGCCGTCCCCGCTCTTGATGAACAGCGTGGCGACGCCGTACGTGTGCGCGTCGGCGATGATCGAAGAGAGGTTGCCGCCGTCGGACTCCGAGACGTACCAGATCCACATGCCTTGGCCGGCGAATGGACCCGGCTGCGCGTTCGCGCTCGCGCCCCCCGCCGCCAGCGACACGAGTCCGAGCACCGACAACAGGCGCACGCACCGGAATGCGGCTGGCCGAAGACCGCGGGTAACGCGGTCACCCTTCATACGCCTTCACCGTAGCCCAAACCATCCGGACCGCTTACAAGTTGCGCTGCATCGAAGCTCACAGCCGACGAGACGCCCGCAATGATCAGACCTCGGTAGCTCCTACGCTGGTGCATCAGTGCGGCCGATCTACTACCTGGGTGCCTTCGTTCCGGCCGCGGCGGTGTTGCGGCTGGCGGATGCGTCGCCGTCACCGGTGTTCTTCGCCGCTGCGCTGGCGGTCGTGCCCGGCGCCGCGTTGATGAGCGATGCGACCGAGCAGCTTGCCGAGCGCTCCGGACCGGCGGCCGCTGCGTTGCTGAACGTGACACTCGGCAACGCGCCGGAGCTGATCATCTCGTTCTTCGCGTTGCTGCGCGGCTTGCAGGAGGTCGTCAAGGCTTCGCTGGTCGGCTCGGTGATCGGCAACGCGCTGCTCGTGCTGGGCGCGGCGATGCTCGTCGGCGGCTGGAAGCGCCCCCGCCAGACCTTCGATCGCACCGCGGCGCAGGCCCACTCGGGGCTGTTGATGGTGACCGTCGCCGCGCTCGCGTTGCCGACCGTGCTCGTGCTCGCGCGCGGCGGCGCGCTCGCATCGGTCGGCGTCCCGCGCCGCTCCTTCGGCGCTCAGGCCCAGCATCTGTCCTACGCGGTGAGCGTGGTCATGATCCTGATCTACGCAGCGCAACTGCTGTCGTCGCTGCGCGGCCGCGGCGAACCGGGCGCCGGCCACGCGCCGTCCGCCGGCCAGGCGCCGGCCGCCGGCGCCGCCTGGACAGTCCGACGCGCGGCGCTGACGCTCACCGGCGCCGGCGTGCTCGTCGGTGTGATGAGCGAGCTGCTGGTCGGCTCGATCGAGCAAGCCTCGCATGCGATCGGCCTGTCGCAGTTCTTCGTCGGCGTGTTCGTCGTTGCGATCGTCGGCAACGCTTCCGAGCACTACGTCGCGATCGTCCTCGCCGCGCGGGACAGGATGGAGCTTGCGGTCAGCATCGCGATCGGCTCGAGCGCCCAGATCGGGCTGTTCGTCGCGCCGGCCTTGGTGCTCCTGTCAGCGGCCTTCGGGCCCATGCCGATGGCACTTGTGTTCAACGGCTACGAGCTCGCAGGGTTACTGTCCGCCGCGATGATCTCGACCTTGCTGATTGCAGACGGAGAGTCCACCTGGTTCGAGGGAGTGCAACTGCTCGGCGTCTACGTCCTGCTCGGGCTGCTCTACTACTTCGCCTGAAGCCCACGCCTACGGTGATCGTTGATCAGCCGGCGTCGCAGCCGCCGGACCGCAACGAACTCCGGATGTGGCGCTAGCTGCAGTTGATGTCGATGAGATGCAGCAACCAGCCCGTCGAGGGGCTGCTGGAGACGAGCTCCACGGTGCCGACGCAGCGCTTTGTGCCGTCGGTGCGCACCGAGGTCGTACGGACCGCGACGGTCGCGCGAGTGCTCGACTGACTGACCACTTGGGCCGCGTCGAAGGTGATCGAGCGGTCGCCCGCCTGTCCGACTTCGAAGCTGCGATAGCCGTCGAGTTGAGCGCGGAACGTTGCGTCGGCGAGCGCCCACGCGCCGGCATACTGGTGGGCGGCAGCCTGGGTGTAGAAGGACTCGACGACCGATACCGGATTGCCGGCGGGGGCCGCGCTCGATGGCGGCGTGGCTGGGGGGACGGATGCTGCCGGCGGGGACGTTGTCGTCGCGGTCACGCTCGCCGGCGAACTGCCTGCGCCACCGGTCGGCGCGCGTGACGCGGGCGCGGTGCCCGCCTTGTTCGTTGTCGTGCCGTTCGCAGGCGCGGCGCCCGTGCCGACGATTGCCGTGCCGTGCTTCGGCGCTGAGCTCGTCGTCGTCGTAGCGACTCCGCGCGACGAGGCGAGTGTGTTGCTTGCAGCTGCGCCGTTCGTCGCCGGGGAACTCACAACGGCTCGGTTCGCGTGACCCGCAGCGCCGGCCCGCGTGCCGGGACTGGCTGCCGTGCGCGTGTGACTCGCGACTGACGCCGGGCGGTTGCGCGCCGGCGCGCCGCTCGCCTTCGGTCGCGGGCTGGCGCCGCCGGTCGTGATCGCGAGCGCCACGGCGCCCCCGACCAGCGCGACTGAGGCCGCCGCGAGGATTCGACCGCGCGACCGCGCGCGGTGGCGCGCCACCTGCGTCAGACCGGTAGCCGCCGGCGTGCTGGAAGGCCCGCGGGCGGCCTCGTCGGTCGTCGGGCCCCGAGCAGCCGGCAGGGATTCGCTGATCGGCCCGCCAGGCGCTCGCGTTGGCGACGCCGCGAGATCGGCAACGGCAGCTGCGGGCCGGCGCGGGGCCGGTGTCGCTGCGACGGGCGCTCGGCGGGACGCTGAGCCCTTTGCAGGGCCCCCTCGGGGGGCGCTGGCGGGGATCGCCGCCGTCAGCGAAGGCTCGAGCGCCGCGCGGAGGCGGCCTGCGAGCTCGCCCGCCGAGCGGGGACGCTGGCTCGGCTCGCGCGCCATGCCGCGGGCGAGCAGCAGCGCTGCCGCCGCCGGCGCCTGCGGCCAAGCCTCGCGCACGTCTGGCGGCGGCTGTGTGGAGATTGCGTGCGCGAGCGCCAGCGGATTGGCCTCGGTCCGTGCCTTGCGCCCCGAGAGCGCCTCGAACGCGACCGCCGCGAGGGCATACACGTCGACCGCGGTGGTCGCTGGGGCGCCTTCGATCTGCTCGGGAGCCATGTAGCTGAACGTCCCCAGGACCGCGCCGTCGGTCGTGATCCGGGTCCGGTCGACGGCCGTCGCGATCCCGAGGTCAGCGAGCTTGATCGCGCCGCTGACGCCAAGCAGGATGTTGGCCGGCTTGACGTCGCGATGCACGATCCCCCGCCGGTGGATCGCATCGAGCGCTGCGCTCACACCCGCGATCACCCGCAGCGCCTCGGGGACGCCGAGCCCCGGTCCGGCGCTCAACGCGTCGCGCAACGTCTGTCCCTCGACGTACTCCATCACGATCGTCTGCTCGCCGCCCTCGCCCGCAAGCACGTCATAGACCGACACGAGGTTCGGATGGCTCAGCGAGGCGCCCACGAGCGCCTCGCGACGCATGCGCGAGCGCCCTCGATCGCTCCCGAGCGTGTGCACGCGCTTGAGCGCGACCAGCCGGCGGAGCGTCAGATCTTCGGCGAGCACGACCGTCGCCATCCCGCCCGAACCGAGCGGCGATAGCTCGCGATATCGGGTCAGATCGCTGATCGCGGCCACGGGGCAACATACCCCCGTTCGGCGCCAAGGTCACTCCGGAGCGGAGGCTCGCGGCCCGTTGCCGGTCGTTATCGACCCTGACCGCGACCGCTTGCACGCGACTTTTGGCCTGCAAACGGCCATCTTCACGGGAGGCTTTGGGCTCTGCCTGGGCTCGCGTTTAGGATCCGGCCATGCGCGCCCTCGTCACCTCCAAAGCACCGCCGCACGCCGAACTCGCCGACGTCGCCGATCCGCAACCGCTCCCCAACCAGGCGCTGGTCGCCGTGCGGGCCGTCAGCCTCAACCGTGGCGAGACGCGCAGGCTCGAGACGCTGGATCCAGGGACGATCACCGGCTGGGACGTCGCCGGGATCGTCAGCGAGGCGGCGGCCGACGGCAGCGGACCGCCGCAGGGGGCGCGGGTCGTCGGCCTGACGCTGGCAGGCGCGTGGGCGCAGCTGGCGGCGATCGGCACCGACTGGCTGGCCGAGCTGCCCGACGCGATCTCGTTCGAGCAGGCGTCGACGCTCCCGGTCGCAGGCTTGACCGCGCTGCGCGCGCTCGAGGTGGGCGGCTTCGTGCTCGGCAAGCGCGTGCTGGTCACCGGCGCCAGCGGCGGCGTCGGGCGCCTCGCGATCCAGCTCGCAAAGCTCGCCGGCGCGTACGTGACGGCGGTCGCACGGCGCACCGATGGGCTGGCCGCGCTCGGCGCCGACGAAGTCCACCGTGAGCTCGCCGCCGAGGGGCCCGACTACGAGGTGATCCTCGATGCGGTCGGCGGCGCCACGCTCGGCTTGGCGCTGCAGCGGGTCGCACCCCGGGGCACGGTCGTCAGCTTCGCCTCGACCGTGCCCGAGCCGGTCTCTTATCCGGCCCGCTCGCTGTTCGCGCGGGCGCCGGGCGCGGTTCTGTACGGCCTGTTCATCTTTGCCGAGCTCGAGCGCCGCGGGAGCGCGAGCGCTGACCTAAGGCGACTGGCCGACCTTGTCGCGGCTGGCCGGCTCGACGTGCAAATCGACCGTACCGACTCGTGGCGCGACGCCGGCGCGGCGATCGAGGCGCTGCTCGAGCGCCGCGTCAACGGCAAGGCCGTGCTCGTGATCGACTGACGGCCTCGCCACGGCCGGCCGGCGCCCCGGCGGGTTGTGTTGTGGCTTGATTAGGGACCCCGCGAAACCTGACAAACAGTCGCGCAAGCCATAGATTTGGCCGCTGCATCAACGACCTCTAGGAGGAGGAGCAGCAGTGAGGAGACGCAACCGGTCTGTAGTGCCGGCGGTGGCGGGGATCGTCGTGGCGCTCGTCGTGGCCGCATGCGGCAGCTCGAAGAGCTCGTCATCGTCATCGTCATCGTCATCGGCAGCGGCGAAGAGCTCGAGCGCGACCGCGCCAACCGGCGGCACGGTCACAGAGGTGGAAGGGACCTTCCCGCAGTCGCTCGATCCGTCGATCGACTTCACGACCCAGGGCGGAGAGGTGCACTGGCTCACGCACCTGGGCGCCTACTCGTTCGCCCACGCGTCCGGCGCGGCGGGCACGCAGATCATCCCCGCGATCGCAACGGCGCTGCCGAAGATCAGCGACGGCGGCAAGACCTACACGCTGACGATCCGCAAGGGCCTGAAGTACTCAAACGGGGCGCCCGTGCAGGCGTCGGACCTCGCGTTCTCGGTGCAGCGCGCGCTGAAGCTGGGCTGGAGCGCCGCGAGCTTCTTGACCAACACGATCGAGGGCGCAGCCGCCTACGCCAAGGGCAGCGCCAAGACGGTGTCGGGGATCACGAGCAACGATGCGACCGGGCAGATCACGATCCACCTCGTCTCGCCGTACGGCGCTTTCGAGGACGTGCTCGCGTGCGGCGGCTGCGTCCCGTTCATGCCGGCGACCACGCCGATGTCGCCCGAGCCGTCCAACCCGCCCGTCGGCTTCGGCCCGTACGTGATCAAGGACGTCGTTCCGAACGTCTCGTTCAACCTCGTGCTCAACCCGAACTACGCGGCGCAGGCGATTCCCGGGATCCCCGCCGGCCACGTCAACGTGGACGTCAATCCAGCAGGTCATGTCGCAGGCCTCCGATCGCTTCAGGATCGTGCAGAGCAACAAGACCTTCTACTGGTTCTTGAACGTGACCGAGAAGCCGTTCAACGATGCGCTCGCGCGCGAGGCGGTGGCGATGGCGACCGATCGCGCCGCGCTGGCGCGGCTGGGCAGCGGCGCGCTCGTGCCGGGCTGCTATCTGCTGCCGCCGGCGATGGTCGGACACCCGACGCAGCCGTGTCCGTACGGCGACCCGACGGCCCCGCCGGACGTCGCCGCCGCCAAGAAGCTCGTGCAGCAGTCGGGCATGGCGGGTCAGCCAGTGACCGTGTGGTCCGAGAACCGTCAGCCGCGGCTCGAATGGGCCGAGAACTACGCCGCGACGCTGACCTCGCTCGGGTTCAAGGTGACGCTGAAGACGATCGCCGACGCCAACTACTTCTCGACGATCGAGACGTTGAAGAACGATCCCCAGACGGGCTTCGCCGACTGGCAGCAGGACTTCCCCAACCCGACCGACTTCTACCAGAACCTGGTCGACGCCCGGGCGATCGTGCCCGTCGGCAACTCCAACTACGAGCAAGTCAACGATCCCTACATCCAGGCGCAGCTCAACCAGCTGTACCCGGTGCCGGCGACTCAGGTAGCGAGCGTCGCGTCGAAGTGGGCGGCGCTGGACTACTACGTCACCAAGAAGGCGTATGTCGTTCCGTACGGCTACCTGGCCTCCCCGGAGTTCGTCTCGAACCGGATCAACTTCAGCGATCTGGTGTTCAGCCCGCTGGAAGGCAACGACTTCAGCTCGTTGCAGCTGAAATGACCCTGGGCTGTGCGGGCCGGGGCGTCGTGCCCGGGCCCGCACAGCGGCACAAACGCAGCGGTTAGGCTTAGCACGAAATGAGCACAGGAGCGACCGGCACCGAGCTCTCGAGCGAGTTCGTCCAGGTTCCGGCAGACGAGGAGCTGCCGCCCGGACTAGGTCCGTATCGGCTGGCTTGGCGCCGGCTCAGGCGCAACAGAGTCGCGCTCGCGTTCGGCGGCCTGTTCCTGGCGATCGTGGTCCTGTGCCTGCTGGCGCCGGTGTACGCGCACGACATCGCGCACACCGGGCCCAACGATGAGCACGTCGACACGGCGGTGAGCCTGTACGGCATCCCGATCGGGCCGACGTGGCACGCTAAGTTCTTCCTCGGCGCCGACAGCACCGGCCGCGATGTCGCCGTGCGTCTGCTCTACGGCGGGCGAAACTCGCTCGAGGTCGGCGCCGAGGCGACCCTGATCACGATCGTGCTGGCGAGCATCCTCGGGATCCTCTCGGGCTACTTCCGCGGCCCTGTCGACGGCCTGATCTCGCGGGCGTTCGAGCTGGTCTGGGCGTACCCGGTGTACCTGCTCGGGATCGTGCTCGGCGTCGTGCTGGCGATCAGCGGCTTGGACCTCGGCTTGTTCAAGATCGGCGGCAGCTCGCTGCTGATCACCTCGCTGATCATCGGCGTGATCTATACGCCGTACGTCGGCAAGCCGATCCGCGGACAGGTGCTGAGCCTGCGCGAGCGCGAGTTCATCGACGCCGCCCGTCAGCAGGGGCTCGGACACATGCGGATCATGTTCAGCGAGATCCTCCCAAACGTCGCCTCGACGATCATCGTCTTCATTCCGCTGGTGCTGGCGAACGCGATCCTGACGGAGGCGGGCCTGTCCTTCCTCGGCGCCGGCGTGCGCCCGCCGAACCCGTCGTGGGGGACGATGATCAGCGACGGGATTCGGCTGCTTCCGGCGGCGGTTCACACCACGCTCGTGCCGGGGATCATGCTGGTGCTGTGCGTGCTCGGGATCAACGTCTTCGGTGACGGCGTCCGCGATGCGCTGGATCCGCGGGCGAAGATCCGGATCGAGCACTGATGGCTCGCTTCGTGCTCCGGCGGCTGGTGTCGATGGTCGGCGTGCTGATCGCGATCTCGATTCTCACGTTCCTGATCTTCACCGCGCTGCCGCACCCCGAGCTGCAGCTGGCGGGTCGCTTCGCGAGCGCCGCGCAGCTGGCCCACATCCGCCACCAGTGGGGCTTCGACCGGCCGGTCTACATCCGCTACTTGAAGATCATGAAGCTGATCTTCACCGGCAAGGTGATCTCCTACGACCAGCAGGTCAACGTCGACCATCAGATCCTTCAGTACCTGCCGGTGACCGCGTCGCTGGCGATCGGCGCGGGCATCATCTGGCTGCTGACGGGGATCGCATTCGGCGTCCTCAGCGCTTGGAAGGCCGGGCGCTGGCTCGACCGCGCCCTCACCGTGCTGGCGCTCGTCGGCGTCTCGATGCCTGTGTTCTTCCTCGGGGCGGTGCTGTCGTACTACCTGGGCGACAAGGCGAATATCCTGCCCGCGGGCGACTATGTGAGCCTCACGAGCAATCCTTGGGAGTGGCTGAAGCACATGCTGATGCCCTGGTTCGCGCTGTCGGTGCTGTTCGTCGGCGTCTACTCGCGCGTGTTGCGCTCGACGATCCTCGACACGATCAACGACGACTACGTGCGCACGGCGCGTGCCAAGGGCCTCAGCGAGCGCCAGGTGATGGTCCGTCACGTGCTGCGCAACAGCCTGATCCCGATCGTGTCGCTGTGGGGCCTGGACTTCGCCTCGGTGATCGGGGGCGGCGCGATTCTGACCGAAACCGTCTTCAACCTGCACGGCGTCGGCCAGTACGCCGAACAGTCGATCACCTCGCTCGACATTCCGCCGGTGCTGGTGATCACGATGTTCGGCGCGTTCACGGTCGTGTTGCTGGGCGCGCTGACCGACATTCTGTACGCGGCGCTGGACCCGCGGATCCGACTGTGACAGACGACTCGCACCTGCTCGAGGTCGAGGATCTCCACGTCTCGTTCCTGACCGAGGAGGGCGTCGTGCAGGCCGTCGACGGCGTCTCGTTCAGCATCGACTCGGGCGAGGTGCTCGCGATCGTCGGCGAGTCGGGCTCGGGGAAGTCGGTGACGGCGATGACCTTGATGGGACTGACGCGTGGGCCGAACGCGCGGTTCGCCGGCCGGGCGATGTTCGAGGGGCGCGACCTGGTCGCCGCGAGCGAGGCGGACCTGCGCCAGGTGCGCGGCGGTTCGATCGCGATGGTGTTCCAGGACCCGATGAGCTCGCTCGATCCCGTCTACCGGGTCGGCAAGCAGATCGTCGAGCAGATCCGCGCCCACGACAAGACGATCTCCAAGGCGAACGCGATGGACCGGGCGGCGGAGCTGATGGAGCGGGTCGGGATCCCGCGCGCGACGGAGCGGCTGCGCTCCTACCCGCACGAGTTCTCCGGCGGCATGCGCCAGCGCGTGATGATCGCGATGGCGCTGTCGTGCTCGCCGAAGCTGCTGATCGCCGACGAGCCGACGACCGCGCTCGACGTCACGATCCAGGCCCAGATCCTGGACGAGCTGCGGACGCTGCGCGCGCAGACGGGCGCCGGGATCATCCTCGTCACGCACGACCTCGGCGTGGTCGCCGACATCGCCGACCGGATCGTGGTGATGTACGCGGGGCGGGTGGTCGAGCAGGGGACGCTCGACGAGATCTTCTACGACCCCCAGCACCCATACACATGGGGGCTGCTCGGGTCGATCACGCGCATCGACCGCGACCGCTCCCAGCGCCTGCCGGCGATCCCCGGCCTGCCACCGTCGCTGCTGGCGCCTCCCCAGGGGTGCCACTTCCGTCCGCGTTGCCCGCACGCGTTCGAGCGCTGCACCGAGGTGCCGGAGCTGATCTCGCGCCTGCCCGCGGCGCCGGCTCATCTCGATCGCTGCTGGCACGACCCCGAGCGCAAGCGCACGCTGCGACGGGTCGGCGACCAGATCGGGCTCGCGAGCGCCGAACCGGTGATCTCATGAGCGCACCGGAGTCCGGCGTGGACGGCGCCGATCGCAACGGCGCCCGGCTGTTGGACGTAGAGCACCTGCAGGTGCTGTTCCCGATCAAGGCGGGACTGCTGATCGATCGCAAGGTCGGCGAGGTGCACGCGGTCGACGACGTGTCGTTCCAGCTGCATGCGGGCGAGACGCTCGGCGTCGTGGGTGAGTCCGGATGCGGCAAGACGACCTTGATCAGGGCGCTCGTTCGCCTGATCAGCGCGACCTCGGGCGCAATCCGCTTCCGTGGCGAGGACATCACGAAAGCTGGCCGCAGGCAGCTGGCGCCGATCCGCCGCGAGATGCAGATGGTCTTCCAGGATCCCCAGGCCTCGCTGAACCCGCGCAAGCGAGTCGCCCAGATCCTCGCGACGCCGCTGCGGCTGCGCGGCGTCGGCCACGATCGACTCGAGGCCGAGAGCCGCCAGCTGCTGGATCGGGTCGGCCTGCACCCCGAGCACCTGAATCGCTTCCCGCACGAGTTCTCGGGCGGCCAGCGCCAGCGGATCGGGATCGCCCGGGCGCTGGCGGTCAACCCGCAGCTGATCTTGCTCGACGAGCCGGTGTCCGCACTCGACGTCTCGATCCAGGCGCAAGTGATCAACCTGCTCGACGAGCTGCAGGACGCGCTGCATCTGAGCTATGTGTTCGTCGCCCACGATCTCGGCGTCGTGCGGCATGTGTCTGACCGGATCAT
>JBEKRJ010000094.1:0-10412 GCA_049518835.1 Solirubrobacteraceae bacterium | reverse complement strand
CAGCGTCATCCATGACGCACCCGAACCTAGAGCACTAATCGGACGGATCGACCTCCGAGCAGACCGATCACGTTCTTCACGTCGATAACAACCTCAGATAACGATCCCGCCAAGCGCTCAAAGCGCGCGTTCGTTCACGTCGTTCACGGTCTCGCCGCACCTGCACATAAGTCGCCGTAGGCATCGTCCGGTCGGAGAGCACCCTGATCGCAAAGCACCCGTCCGCGAACCTCCGGCGCTGGCGGATTACTCCTCGAGCGATCACGCCAACGACATCGTCCCTTTGCGCCAGATGCGACGACCTCGATTTCGGCCTGCAGGTCGTCGCATTCGTCGCAGTGCTTGCTGAAGCGTTGCAAGCACCGGGACTCCGGGCCGACTACACGGCGAAGGCTGCCGATGGAGTCTCTCGCGAGTCCTTCTCCCGCTGAGCTATCCGGTTGGGGCAGCGCCGGTGGCTGTTCTTGGCGAGGACCAGCCAGCTGCTGACCGCGCATCAGGCGGCCAGTGAGCAGCATTGCGGGCGTCTCGCGGACGGGCGATAAGCGGGGCCAGTCCGCTGGCGCACTCGCGTTTTGCTCCCGTCTGAGCAGAGGTGCGCGTAACCTGGCTGTTGCGCCCGGGAACGTCGCCTGCGGCTCGTCCGGCCACAAGCCAGGCGCCTTATCGCACGCGTTGAGGGTGCTGGCGTTCTCTGAGTGCTTGCGCAGCCACGGGGTCACAAACTTTCCTGATCCCAAGATGGGCAACATACGTGTGAGCAGCAGAAGCAGCAAACTGCGTGCACGACGGCGCGATGCCTGTCGGTGAATCGCCGAGGATGCGGGCCGAGCCGGCAGCCACGTGTCGCTGACGTCCCAGATGCGCGAGTTGGGCGACGAGCAGGTGTCGCAAGTCCTCCTCAGATCGCGGCGGGGATCGAGGCTCGGAGTCGTTGTGATCATCCGCGGCGCCGCGCGGCGTGGGCGCGGCGGCCGGCGGAGAACGTGGTCGTGATCAGTGAGCCGGCGGCCCGGCGGTCGGCGTCGACGGTGACTCGGATACTGGCGGCGGTGGTGACGACGCTCAACAACCACCCGCGCCCTCCGAGAACTGGGTTATGCGTCGTGCCTCCCGCGTCATTGCGCTGTTCTTGGCGCTTGGTCTGCTGGCCGGTGCCGGCGTGCTGGTCGTCGCAGACCGCAATGCCGCTCGCGGCCGGATCGCTGCACGCGCTGCACAGCTTGTCGCGCAGCGCGCCGGTGAGCTGACAAGCGCGCTGCAGGTGGTCGTGGAGCGCGTGGCGCTCTACTCCTACTCCTCGGACGGCATCATCGTCTATGCCGACGAGGGCAGGGCGCCGCCGGACGTGGTCGGCGAGGCGGCGCGGGCGGCGCTTGACGATCTCCGTCGCGTCCAGGGCGCGGAGGTCGGGTACGCCGTCATCTCCGACGGCGCGGACCGTGTACTGCTGCAGAGTGGGTCCGACGGCGGGGTGGGAGGCCCCCGTGCCCAGGGCACCTTGCCCACCGGACTAACGGGCTTTCGGGATGTCTCGTCATCCTCAACCTCAACCGTGTCGGTTGGGATGGCAAGCGGGAACGCCGCCGGGAGCTTGTTGACCTTCAGCGCGACGATCCGTACCGCGCCTGGTCGCCGGGGCAGGTTGCTGTCCTTCACAATCCCAGTCCGCGAGCTGATTGGCGCTGACGACGACAGGGCGCGCACACAGACACTGCTCGGCGGAGGCGAGGTCGACGCTGCTATGTCGCCGGCCAGCCGCGGTGCGGGAGCCGTCTCGGTCACCGAGGGCTCCCGGCTGGCCGAGCTGATCGCCAACGGCAATCGCCAGGCGGCCGAGATCGAGCTGGATGGACACATCTGGGCGTACGAGTCGCTGCCCTCGACGCTCGGGAGCGGCGGCTACCCATGGTCGTTCATCGCGAGTCGAACGACGGCCCGGACTCCGACTCTGCTGGATGAGGCGGTCCCGGTCCCTCTGCTGATGGGGCTGGGCAGTGTGACATTGGCGATCATCGGACTGCTTGGCCTCAGGAGGGCACGGCGAGAGCTCGAAGGGGCTGCGATGACCGATCAGATGACCGGGATCCCCAATCGCGCGGCTCTGCTCAGGGACCTCGGGCAATCAATGCGGCGCAGCGATCGGCTGCGCCTGGCGCTCTTCGACCTCAACGGCTTCAAGCAGTACAACGACACATTCGGGCACAACGCCGGTGACGCCTTGCTGCAGCGTCTCGCGCGCGCCCTGTCGATCGCCGTCGCCCCCGGGCGGGCGTTTCGCCTGGGGGGCGATGAGTTCTGCGTGATCAGCCCGAGCGAGTTGGCCGATGAAATCGAGTCCCGCGCGGCGCTGGCACTGACCGAGCAGGGGCTTGGGTTCGCCGTCGACGCGGCCTGGGGTTCGGTCCTATGTCCCGATGAATGCTCGAGCGTCCCCGAGGCGCTCGCGATCGCCGACGAGCGGATGTATCGCCAGAAGCGCGGTCGTCAGGGCGGCGCGCTGACCCAGACCAAGGCGGCGCTGGTCCGCCTCATGGCCGAACGCGACCAGGAGCTCGGCGACCACCACCGTCGCGTTGCCGATCTCGCCACGCGGACCGCGCGGGAGATGAACCTGTCAGTTGATGAGGTGGCGTGCATCAAGGACGCCGCCGAGCTGCACGACATCGGCCTGCTGGCCATCCCCGACTCCATACGCGAAAAGCCCGGGCCCCTCGATCACGCGGAGTTCGACTTCATCGGTCGCCACGCCGCGATCGGAGCCCGGATCCTCGACGCCGCCGACGCGCTCCACGGTGCCGCGGCGATCGTCCGCGCCACGCACGAACGCTTGGACGCACAGGCTTATCCGACAAGCGCCTCTGCCGACCAGATCACTCTGAGCGCCGGCATCATTAGCGCCTGCGACGCCTACGACACCATGACCCACTCGCTCGCCTACCGGCCAGCGATCACCCCTGAGTCGGCACGGGCGGAGCTCCGGGCGTGCGCCGGGACCCAGTTCGACCCTTCGGTTGTCGCCGCGCTCGAGGCGGCGCTCGACCGACCCCAGCCAACTCGCGGTCACGCCCCGGGGACGGGGGTGCCGGCCCTCTACGATCCGCGCGACGCTGCCCGAGAGCCCCGGGCGGTTGCCGACGGCATCGACCGGGTCGGGAACGTTGCGCCCGACCTGAATCACGCCCAGGCGGTGAAGGGAGTCGGACTTAGCTCGGCGGTGCGGGACTCCCGGCGGGCACGGCGGCGTCGATCGCCGTGACCCCGTCGCTGTAATGCCGCCGCGCCCAATCCGACGGCAACCGCTCGCCGGACTTCGGGAGCGTATGGGTCGACGTCCCCTTGCGGATGGTCAGGGACACGGAGGTTCGCATCGGCGGTCGGCACCTCGAGCGGCACTGCGCATCGCGACTCGGCCTCGAAAGCCGACGTCCGATCGTGAACGGCGGACCAGACGCGTAGACGCGTAGGCGCGGGAGCTCCGCCGGTTATGACCCGCCGACGAGCCCGGCGCGCCTGGGCGAGAGCGCTGCGCCGGTCACGGCTAGCCTCGAAGCATCTCCATGGCAGTGATTGTGACCGCGGCGCGGTCGCGAGGGTGTGACTGGTGGGGTGAGAGTAGTTAGTTATCGGGCGCGCGGATCCGTTTCGGGGCGGTGATCTCACCGCGGGTGCGGCGACCGTGGCGAGAAGCTCGCCGGCGACGTGCAGTTGTCGCTGACGGAGGCGTTTCGGTTTGGCCTTGGCGAGGTCTCCGTCGAGGCAGATCAGCTTGGTTCAGCAGAGCAGGTCCTGGGCGATCAGCGAGAGCTCGAGCCAGGACTGGTTGCGCTCGAAGGCGTGGTGGGGAAGGTTGCGGACGCCGTTGTCCTTGCCAGCGCGATTGCTGTCGTCGAGCCGCGCGCGCGGCCGCGGTGACGCAACTCCAGAACGGCGAGGTCCTCGCCGTCCTGGTTGGTGAGAAAAACACGCGTGGCGGTCGCCGTGCTCGTCAAAGATCCTGAACTGCGCGCCGGGGCGGGGACGCTCGCGCCGGACGACCAGCCTGGATCTATGAGGCCAGGCGGACACATCCACGTGGTCGGTCGGCTCCGCGACCCAGTCGAGCAACTGCTCGTCGATCGACTTGATCACCCGATGAGTCATGGTCTCCGACGCCCGAGCACCGAACGGCCGCACCTGACGCCGGTAGGCATCAATGCCACGCAATCGCCGCCGTCGGCGAGCAGCACCGCGCTGTCACGTAGCACCCCACCCGTGTCATGCGTTGAGCGACGCTCCCGCGTCTGAGCCAACGCATCCGGGACCGCCGGCGTCAAGCCCCTCCGGGCGGCGAACTCGACCGGCGACGCAGCGCCCGCGTGGGACACCAGCCCCTCACCGTGTGTCGTCGCTTCTACCGTTCCGAGACGAGCCTCTGGCTTCACCAACTGGGTGTCCTCCTGGGTCGCGCGCCGAGACTTCAGCAGTCCCGATTCTGCACGGCCCGGGAGGACGATCCCCCGGCTCCGACGTCAGCCCGCTATCGGCGCTTCGAGGCTAGAAGTCGTACTGCAGATAGTTGGACTTGGTGAACTCCAGCGGGGTCGAGAAGATGATGGTGTTCTTCGTCGCGCCGGTTGTGGCGTTCGGGGCAGCCGAGACGGTGAAGGTTCCGAGCGGCGTGGTGAACGAGGAGCCGGCCTGCAGCTTGTTCTCGTCGGCTAGCTTGGCCACGTACATCACCAGCTTGCCCTGGTTGACCTCGTTCCAGAGGAACAGGGCCTGCAGCGAGCCGTTCGCGAAGTAGTGTCGGTTCGGGAGCGGATCGCCGATCCCGAACACGCCGATCTTGCCGGTCTCGCCCAGCGCGGTGATGGCCTGGGCGGTCCCGACGACGGCGGCGCCGTCGATCGGCAGGATCGCTTTGAGATTGGGATTGGAGTTGATCATCCCCTCCGCCTGCGTCAGCGAGGTCGTCGCGACGGACTGCCCGTAGCCGATCGGCGCCCACGTGAGATGGGGATACTCCGCCCTGGCGTACGCCTTCATCGCCGAGATCCACGCCTGCTGGATCGTTGCGTCAGGCGTCGACGACATGATCCCCAACTCGGCGTCTGGGCCCTCGGCCTTGACTGCCGCGTCGATCACGCCTCGCGCAATGGTGTTGTACGCGGTGTCCTGGATGAAGAAGTCGCGCGCCAGCGGGTTTACGTCAGAGTCGAACGAGATCACTCTGATACCGGCCTTCATCGCCTGCTCGAGGACGGGGTCGGGAATCGTCGGATCGTTGGCCGACAGCGTGATCACGTTGACCTTCTCCTTGATCAGGCTCTCGAGGACCGAGACCTGACCGGTCGCCGACGCCGTCGAAGTCGCCGCATAGGTCAGATCGATACCCAGGCTCTCGGCCACCTGTTGCGCACCGGCGACGTTGGCTTCGAACACCGGCAGCCCGAGCAGCTTCGGCACGATCGCCACCCTGATCGGCGCGCCGGTGGAGACGGCGCCGGCCGCGCTGGCAGTCCTCGCCGAGCTTCTCGATGCGCTGGGCGAGGTCGATGAACTGGGCGAGTTGCTTCCGCAGCCGACGAGAGCGAGCGCGCCTAGGCAGGCCACGAACGCGAGCGGCGCCGGAATGCGACGGATCCGCACCATGCGCGTCACCCCGGCGCGTCGCCCCTCGCTACCGCCTGTCTCCGTTGCTGGGAACAGTGGACTCATTCCCCGTTTATCGGCTGGCGTCTGGCTGGGCTTGAGGTGTTTCACACGCGCCGGCACGACCCGCGATGGGATAACGACGTGGGAAGCGCTCCTGCGATGGTCGCGGAAATCGCTGCCGCGGCACCCTACGCCGAGCCCACCCGTCGAAGATGACTGTGACTGCGACCACACCGCTGCGGTCACCGGATGGCCCTGCCGGCGGGCCCTGCCCGCCGGCTCTGTCGACTGAGCTTGACCAGTGGGAGCGACTGCTGTGTGAGCCGGGCACGGCGGTGTGCTCGCCCGCGTGAACTCCGTCATCGACCTTGGGGCTGTCGTGACGGGTCACGGTGGCGGTCAGCGGACCTCGGAGTAAATGCTTGAGTGGTTTGTTGGCTAGGCTAGGATCTGGAGTCGGTAGCGCCCCGTTAGCCAGCGGTCATGGATCTCTCCGACGATCCGCCAGACGCTTGCTCGCGATGGCCGGATGAGCTCACGCGCCGAGGCGCCGGCTTCTGCAATCGCCGGCCGAGCGGCAGCCTCGCGGTTCGCCGGGACCCTCGGATTGCCTTCCGCTCCTCGATGGAACGGGCGATCAATGTTCAGCGCCGCTTTCGAGGGCTTTTTCGCGCTCCGCTCGTTTCGCCATCTATTGGCCTTGGGAGGTCATGGATGGATCACGGTTGCAGCCGCGGACCAGGTCCATGTTGCGGCTGTCGTGTGCGACGAATCGTCGCCGAGGAGCCGCGAATCGCCCTGCTAACCACTGGACCGTCGCGCGGGGGCCATCGAGCCGCGGCTTACCGGAGGACGACGGGCCGCCTCACGCGCGATTGAGATTACCTCACCCACGGCTTGGCGGAAACTGATGGCCGGGCGGAGTTGCTCGGACACCTACAGCCCACTTGCTTGGCTGGATCTGACCTACAGTCGGACGCGTCCCGTTCCGATGATCAGAGAGTGGTGCACCGGGACCAATCAGAGTCGCGGGCGAGGACGCTTTCGTGATCGCGGGCGGGTTGATGCGCGATTCGGGGCGGGGCGAGGGGCGTTTGACTGGGGTGCCGCGGTGGCGCGGCTGGGCCGGTCGGCCGGGCGTCGTAGGGCGGCTTTTGGTCGCGGTGCTGTTGCCGATCGCGATTCTTGTGGTCGCGGCGGGCGCGTTGGTGAGCGAGCGTTATGACACGGCGCGGCGCGCGGGTGCGGTCGCGAGCGAGGTGGCGACGCTCGATGGCTTGGTGACGCTCCGCTGTCTGTTGGATCAGGAACGGTTCACGGTCGAGGCTGGCAGCTCGGAGATCCGCTCCGATCTGGGGTTTGACATCCCCGACATCGCGAGCGCGTACGGGTTCTTCACCGTGTCTGAGCGGGATGCCCGGGCTGCGGTCGACGCGCGGGTGCGGTTGCTCGGAGGGTCGGTCCCCGCGAGCTTCGTGAGCGGCTTGGGCGGTTTGCGCCGCCAGATCGATCAGGGCCAGATAACAGCGACAGCGGCGGATCTCGCGTTCAACAGGCTGTCCACTCTGCTGATGGGCGCGTTCTCGGCGCGGCTGTCGGCGCTGCAGTTACGCACGGCCGATCTCAGCCAGGCGGCCGAGCTCAACCGCGCCCTGAACACACTCAGCGACGCCAGCGACGCGCTCGACGCCGGCGGCTCGGAGCCGTCCGAGCTGACGGACGTGTATCTGTCCACGGGCGCTGAGCGCGCGAGTGCGCTGAGCGCCCTCGGCGCGGATCTCGCGCTGTTTGACCTGGCCAGCGCCCGACTGTCCGGCGCCGTCGGCCCGCCGCGTGCTGCCTTTGCCGCGCTGCAGCGGGACGGGGCTTGGCGGCAGTTCGAGGCGGGGGTGTCGGCAGCCGCCTCGGGCGCTCCGATCGCGGCCAACGCGGCTGGGTCGTGGATCGCGTCCAGCGCGCTCCCATCGCGCTTTGCGAGCCTACTGCCGTTGGCCGATCTGTTCCGCTCGGGGATGAGCGGCCTGCAGCAGCTCTACGGCCTAGTCGCGAACGCCGAGCGTGGTGTGCGCGACAGCGCGGTGAGCCTGCGAGCGTCGAGTGCGGCCGCGCTGCGCACGCTGCTGGTCGAGACGCTGGTTGCGGTCGGTCTGACGATCGTCGTTGCGCTGTTGCTCGCGCGGTCGATCACGCGTCCGTTGCGGCGCTTGGAGGATCACGCGCGCGCGGTCAGCAGCGGCGATCTCGAGCTTCCTTCCCTGCCCGCCGCCGGACCGATGGAGACGGCAGTCGTCTCACGGACGTTTAACGAGCTCGTGTGCAACCTGCGGCTGATGGAAGCGAAGACCCGTGCGCTGGCCGAGTGCGCGTTCGGAGACCCGGTCCTCGCCCAGCCGCTGCCCGGACGTCTCGGCGAGGCGCTGCACGAGTCCGCGCGCGTGCTCTCGGGCTCGGTCGTGGAGCGCGAGCGCCTCCAGCACAGGCTCGCCCACCTGGCGACGCACGACCCGCTCACTGGGTTGCACAACCGCGCCGCGGCGCTGGAGTTTCTTGATCAGGCGATCGCGCGTGCGGGCCGCAGCGGCCAGCCGCTCGCGGTGCTGTTCATCGATCTCGACGATTTCAAGCGCGCGAACGACACGCACGGGCATGCGGTCGGCGACGCGATCCTGAAGGAGATCGCGGTGCGGATGGCGCACGCCTCGCGGCGCGGGGACTTCCTCGCTCGAATCGGCGGCGATGAGTTCGTGGTCATCGCCGAGGGCGTCGGCGACGGCGCCGAGGCGAGCGCGATCGGCGCCCGGCTGGTGCAGGCGGCCAGCCAGCCGATCGAGGTCGACGGCGTCCGCGCGTGCGTCGGCGCGTGCGTCGGTGTCACCTTCGCGCTCGACGGGGCGGCCGATGACCCCTCGCAACTGCTCGCCCGCGCCGACCTCGCCGTCTACCGAGCCAAACGCGGCGGCCCCGGCCGCGTCGAAGTCTATGACCAGTCGCTGCAGCAGGCGCTGATCGCACGCGCCGAGATCGAGCAGGCGCTGCACGACACGCTCGATCGCGGCGGCGGGGATTTGCTCCTTCACTACCAGCCGCTGATCGACGCCCGCGGCGGCCGTCTGCGCTCCCTCGAGGCGCTCGTGCGCTGGAACCGCGCCGGTCACCGACCATGTCAACCCAACGACTTCATCCCCTTAGCCGAGGCAAGCGACCTGATCATCCGCCTCGACTGTTGGGTGCTCGCCAGTGCGCTCGAACAGCAGCGACGCTGGAGCCAGTCCGGGCTTGGCGAGCTCAGCATCGCCGTGAACATATCCGGGCGCCACCTGCTCTCCGGTCATCTTGTCGAGCATGTCGAAGAGGCGCTGAGGGCCAGCGGCGTGCCGCCAGGACACCTCATCCTCGAGCTCACCGAGACCGTGCTGCTAACCGACCTGCCGACCGTCGCGCTCGAGCTGCAGCGCCTGCGCAGCCTCGGCATTCGCATGGCGATCGACGATTTCGGGACCGGCTATACCTCGCTCGCGCACCTCCAGCATCTGACCGTCGATGAGATCAAGATCGACCGCTCGTTCGTCGAACAGCTGCCCGATGGACGCGACAGTTCACTCGTGCGGATGGTCACCGAGCTCGGACATCACCTCGGCGTCTCGATCGTGGCTGAGGGCATCGAGACCGGCGAGCAGCTCACCGCGCTGCGCAAGATCGGCTGCGACTGCCTCCAAGGGTTCCTGATCGGACGACCGCTGACCGCCGAGCAACTTCCCGACTGGTATGAGCAACACCGCAGCGCCCCGCCTCCCGCGACCCTGACCGACGCCGGGTAGAAGTCGTGGTCAGCGCCGCGCGGGCCGGCGGTGCCAAATCGCCGGCCACGTCCAACGCTGCCGACGCTTGCCGGGTGTCTCGGCCGAGATGAACCCGCGGGGGTGAAGCTACGAACCGACGCGGAGTCTAGGTCGGCTCGGTTCTCCACCCAAGAGGCATGAAGACGCGCCGTCGACGTCATTGCTTGCGCAAGCCCGACCAGCGGGTAAACACCGGTGCGGCTTCCCCGTTCTCGTGGACGGAGCGATCCCGGGGTCAGGCGCGCCAGACGCTCGGGAGAGACGCCGCGACTCTTCGGATCGACCGGGCTCCTCGCTGATCTGAGTGGGTTCTCCTGTGGCTCCCCGGGCGGCGAGCCCCGACCCATCGTGGCAGCTGAGCTTCGCAACCTCACCGGACGAGCTCTCGGCGTAGCGTCTCGGCGGATCGGATGGGTCTCGGGCGAACCACGAACCAACGAACCATCAGGTTTGCAGGCAAATCGTCGTGCTCTTGGAAACGGGAACGGCGGCTGGTGAAGGTCCCTCTCGGTGTCCGTCGCGTCCGGTACGTTGCTTCCGAGCTGGCGCCGGGGGCTTACCCACTCAGAACAACGACGAGCCCTTTTCTGGGTCGCGGCGTCTTCCGCGCGGGGCTGGAGGTCTTTATCGATGCGGTGGCACATCTCGCAGGCAGGTAGGCGACGTCGCTGGTGTCGTTGCGCTGAACGTTCGCGCTCGAGGCTGAACGTCCCCGGATCGACGGCCGTCGGAGGCCGCAGCGACAGCCATCCTCGATCTGGTCAGACGAATATCGGCGGCCCCGGAGGAAGCCGTTGGGGGAAGCAGCGCCAACGGGCGCGGCACCGGTGCTGAGCGCGTTCACACCGTTCATCAAACTCGTCCTGCGTGCCGTATGTCCGGTCCGTTGATCGGTGTCGAGGCGGGACACCCCGCCCGCGGCCGCCATGCGGCTGG
>JBEKRJ010000093.1:0-10478 GCA_049518835.1 Solirubrobacteraceae bacterium | reverse complement strand
ACCGCGACCGCGACCGCGGCCTCGGCGCAGGCGTCGACCGCGGTTCCGGCTGCCGAACGGAAGGTCTACGAAGCGTGGATGGCCTGGAGCGCCAAGCAGCGGTTCGTCGGGCCACAGGCACTGCAGGACTACGCCAAGCCGGCGCAGCTGAACCGCTTTGACTGGTACTCGGCGCATGGCTGGCGGGTCGCGTATCCGGGCGATTCGAAGATCTACGCGCCAAACGACGTCCCCGGCAAGAACATGCCGGCCGACGAGTTGGATGGCTAGTGCTGCATCCTGCAGGATGTGCCACTAGCCGGGGTCCGATCGGCTGACTGGCACCCGGTCAGCCGCTGCAACGGCCGCGCCGCAGGTTGGCGCGGCCGTCGGCGTCTGGGGCCGGCGGCGCGGTTGCGGGCGCGACCGCGTGTCAGCCGCTGGCCGGTGGCGTCGCCAGCGGGCGGGGCGGGTGCACAGCGATCCGCGCCGCCGACCGCCCCCGCCGCCGCGGTCGCCAGACGCGGACGTACTGTGCCAGCAGGTAGGAACCGATCACCAGCACGAGTGCGATTGCCTGGCCGATGAACGTCTCCCAGTTGTTGAACAGCGAGAACCAGGTTCCCATCCATCCCGGGATCTGCAGGCCGTGGATCGTGCTGGTGCCAATCCAGCCCGCAAGCTGCATCTCGTTGACCTCCTCGCCGACCGACACGAGCAGCACCGAGAGCAGCATCACGCCGGTGATGATCAGCAGCCGCCGGTAGGGAAGCCGCTGATGCAGGCCGAAAGTGAGCACCCCCACGGCAGCCGTGCACAGCCCGCCGATCACGACGCCCTCGAGCACGACCGCTGATCCGTACAGCTCGCGCAGGTTTTGGAGGAAGATCACGATCTCGAAGCACTCGCGGTACACGGAGGTGAAGCCGAGCGCGATCAGGCCAGCCAGCAGCCGACGGTGCGAATCCGAGCTGCCACCGGGTGCGTCGCTGGTGGCGTCTTCGCCGCCCGCGGCGCCGCGCTTCCCGGCCGACAGCAGGCCGCGCCGGCGTTTGTGGTGATGGGAGATCCACCCGGTCCAGTAGACCTTGTGGAAGAACCAGTTCATCACCAGCAGCAGGACCAACAGCGACGGCAGCCCGGTCGCCGCCTGGACGTCGAACTCGCCGCCGTGGAACTGCCCGATCAGCCACACGACCGCCAACCAGGTGAGGATTCCCGCCCCGATCGCCGCGGCCCCGCCGGCCGCGACGGGCCGGCGATAAACGCGGTTTGCGCCGAGGAAGCTTGCGGTCACCGCCGCGAGCACCAAGATCGTCTCGAGGCCCTCGCGGAACACGAGGATCGCGCTGTTGAGCGCGACGGTCGCGTTACTGAGGCGCCGCCCCGAGGGCAGCGCCGTCGGATCGGTGGTGCCGCCCCGCGCGTGCCAGCTGACCACGACGACGGCCACCGCGACGGCGAGCACGAGCACGGTCCAGACCGTGAACGCCAGCCGCGAGCCGGTGCGGGAGTGATCACGCGCGCCTGAAGGCATCGCGGCAAGCTACCACAGCCGACGTTAGGGCATCCTAATTGTTAGGGCGTCCTAACACCCTACGTCGTCTGCGGTCGGATCGTGACTCGCGGGCGCAGCCGACCGCAAGTTGCCCGCGCGGCCGGTCGCAACTTGTCTGCCATGGCTTCTCGCGCGCGTGCGAGCTGCCGATCAGGGAGCCATTCGTTCGTACACAGTCGGTGATGACGCCGCCATGCTCCGTCCCCGCTGCCGCTGTGCAACGGCCGCTGCGACCCTCGTCCCCCCGTTTGGGGGCCTGTTGGTGGGGAACCATTGGGTCGGTCCGGGGTCTCTTGGAAGATGGGGGTCGGCCCGGCCGTTGCGAGGTTGAGCGAGTTTTCTGCCCACGACCGAGAAGAACGATGAACATGACCACCCTTCCGGCATTGGATGCCGGCGCTCAGGACGTAGCGATCGCTGCCCGGACGCTCGCAGAGCGCTTGCCGGCCGCGCTCCAGGTACTGGGCGAGCTTGCTTACAACTATCGCTGGTCCTGGACGCCGGGCGGACCCGAGTGCTTCGCGCAGATCGATCCGCAGCGGTGGGAGCTGTGCGGCGCCAATCCCGTGCGGATGTTGCAGGAGGTCTCTCCGGCCGCGCTGGAGCGGCTTGCCGGCGACGAGTCGTTCCTCGAGCGCGTCGGCGCGGTCTACGGCGAGTTGCAGCACGACCTCGCGCGCCCGTACCGCGAAGGCGCAATCACCGCTGAGCGTCCGGCTGCGTTCTTCTGCGCCGAGTACGCCGTGCACCAGTCGCTGCCGGTGTACGCGGGTGGGTTGGGCGTGCTCGCCGGAGACGTCCTCAAGGCCGCTTCTGATCTGGCGCTGCCGATGGTCGCCGTCGGGCTGATGTACCGGCACGGGTACTTCCGCCAGCGCATCGACCAATACGGCTATCAGCACGAGTACTGGGTCGACACCGACGCGGTGCGCGCGCCGGCGGCGCTCGTGTCCGACAAGGACGGCTCGCCGCTGACGATCGCGGTCCCAATCGCCGGGCGGCAGGTCGGCTGTCGGGTCTGGCGGGTGAACGTCGGACGCGTCGGGCTGTTGCTGCTGGACACCGACGTTCCCGACAACGACCCCGGTCAGCGCTTCATCACCTCGCGCTTGTACGTGGGCGACCCCCAAGTGCGCCTGGCCCAGTACGCGGTGCTTGGGCTCGGCGGCGTGCGCGCGCTGCGCGCGCTGGAGATCGAGCCGGCGGTCGTGCATCTCAACGAGGGCCACGCTGCGCTCGCATCCCTGGAGCTCGTCCGCAGCGAGCTGCTCGATGGTGCCCTGGGCATGGCGGAGGCGCTCGCCGGCGCGCGGCGGCGGACCGTCTTCACCACCCACACGCCGGTGCCGGCGGGCAACGACGTGTATCCCGCCCACGAGGTCGAGGAGCTGCTCGGGGCGGCGACGGTCGAGATCGGGATCGAGCTCGATGAGTTGATCCGCCGCGGGCGGACCGATCCCGAGGATCGCGGCGAGCCGTTCGGGGTCACGCAGTTCGCGTTGCGCTCGAGTCGCAGTGCCAACGGCGTCGCGGCCCGCCACGGCGAGGTCGCGCGCCAGATGTGGAGCCGCCTGTGGCCGGGGCGACCGCTCGACCAGATCCCGATCGGCGCGGTCACCAACGGCGTGCACATCCCGAGCTGGCTCGGCCAGCCGATGCGGGCGCTGCTGGACCAGCAACTCGGCGCCGACTGGTCCGAGCGCGCGGTCGACCCCGCCGTGTGGGAGGCCGTGCGCGGCATCGCCGACGCCGATCTGTGGGCGGCCCGTTGCCGCCAGCGCGAGCAGCTGATCGAGCTCGTGCGCGTGCGCAGCGTCACCGAGCGGCTCGCGCGGGGCCGGCGCGCGGAGCTGGCCGACGCGGCTGCACACACGTTCTCGCCCGAGGTGCTGACGGTCGGCTTCGCCCGCCGGCTCGCGACCTACAAGCGGCTCGATCTGCTGATGGCCGACGTCGACCGGATGGTCGCGCTGCTCGACGCCGTCGAGCGCCCGGTGCAATTGGTGATCGCCGGCAAGGCGCATCCCAAGGACGAGGAGGGCAAGCGGCTGGTGTGCCGGCTGTTTGACTACAGCGACCGCCCCGAGTTCGCGCGCCGGGTCGTGTTCCTGGAGGACTACGACATGCGCCTCGGCGCAATGCTGACCGCCGGCTGCGACGTGTGGGTCAACCTGCCCCGGCCCCCGCTGGAGGCGTCGGGGACCTCGGGCATGAAGTCGGCGATCAACGGTGGCCTGCAGCTGTCGGTGCTCGACGGCTGGTGGCCCGAGGCCTACGACAGCACGATCGGCTGGGCGATCGAGGGCGCGGTCGACGCCGACCACAGCGCGCAGGACGCTCGCCACGCGCACGAGTTCTACCGGCTGCTGGGCGAGCAGGTGGCGCCGCTGTTCTACGCGCGCGGGGGCGGACTGCCGGTCGGCTGGCTGCAGATGATCAGACAGTCGCTGATCCGCTGCGGCCCCGGCTTCGGCGCCGGGCGGATGGTCTCGGACTACGCGAACTTCATCTATCCGTACGACCCCGCGCTCGACTAGCCGGGCTTCGAGGCTGGCCGCAAACCACGCGGGACTTGTCCGTAGAAACTACTGATTCGTGCCTGCGGTAAGTCCGTCGGGATCGAACACGACTATTGTTGTCCGGTAGGCGTCGACGTGCTCGTAAAGGCGGCGGCGACGCTCCTTTGATCACACGATGCCATGGCCAGGATGGATGGGGATCCGGGTCGGCTGGTCCGCAAACGCCGCGCTGGAGGAACGATCAAACGAGCTCAACAATCTTCGCACGCCCGCATCATCTCGGCCTCGCGCTCCGGCTTGGGCCGGGTCGAGACCGCAGCGGCGGGACGGTGACCAGATCCCGACGCCGCGCGCATCGCGGTCGCGCGGGCGTCGCGGTCGACGTGTCGCATGGGCTGGTCGCGCTTGTTACCTATCCCGTACGCGTGTTGCTGTCGGCTCGGGCCCCACGCAGCGACAAACGCCGTAAGGCCCATATACACTATTTTTAACACAACTGCGCGTGGGTTTGCGCGTAGAAATAGTTTCCGGGCTCAGCGACAGCCCGAATTGATTACGAGGGCCGCGGTCGCGCACCGCGAGGTGGCTCTGACAACATCCGCGCCGGGCTCGCAACCGGCGATCTAACGAGGTTTTGACTGTGTATGTAGTAATGGTTGCTAGCGAATGCGCGCCGGTTGCGCAGGCCGGTGGGTTGGGGGATGTGGTCTTCGGGCTCAGCCGGGAGCTCGAACTGCGCGGCAACGCGGTCGAGGTAGTGCTGCCGAAGTACGACTGCATGCGCTACGACCGAATCTGGGGACTGACGGTCAGCCATCAGGATCTGTGGGTGCCGTGGTACAACGGCGCGGTCCACTGCACCGTGTACTTTGGGTTCGTCGACGGGCGCAAGTGCTTCTTCATCGAGCCCCATTCGGCCGATCGCTTCTTCGAGCGCGGCCACCTGTATGGATCGCCTGACGACACGCAGCGGTTTGCGTTCTTCAGCAAGGCGGCGCTCGAGTTCTTGTTGCAGTCGGGCAAGCGCCCTGACGTGATCCACTGCCACGACTGGCAGACGGCGCTGGTGCCGGTGCTGTTGTATGAGATGTATCAACCCGCCGGGTTGTGGGAGCAACGCGTGTGTCTCACGGTTCACAACTTCGGCCACCAGGGGATCGCCGGGGAGCAGATCCTGTGGGCGACGGGGCTTGGCAACCCGGATCGCTACTACCAGCTGGAGCGCTTGCGCGACGACTTCAATCCGACCGCCCTGAACCTGACTAAGGGCGGGATCGTCTACTCGAACTTCGTCACGACCGTCTCGCCAGGGCACGCGTGGGAGGTGTCCGAAACAGCCGAGGGACGCGGCCTCGGCCATACGCTGCACGTGCACCGCAGCAAGTTCGGCGGCGTGCTCAACGGCGTCGACTACGAGATGTGGAACCCGGAGATCGATCCGTGGATCCCGCAGCGCTACGGCCCCGACTCGGTCGACGACAAGTACATCAACAAGCACGCGCTGCGCGACCGCTTCTGGTTGCGCCACGACTACAAGCCGATCGTCGCATACGTCGGGCGGCTCGACAGCCAGAAGGGCGTGGACCTGATCCACCACGCGATCTTCTTCGCGCTCGCGCAGGGCGCGCAGTTCGTGCTGCTGGGCTCCAGCCCGGACCCCAAGATCAACGCCCACTTCTGGCACATCAAGAATCACCTCAACAACCACCCCGACGTGCATCTGGAGCTGCAGTTCAACGCCGAGCTCGCGCACCTCGTGTACGCCGGCGCGGACATGCTGGTGATGCCGAGCGTGTTCGAGCCGTGCGGGCTCGTGCAGCTCGTCGCGCTGAAGTACGGCACGGTCCCGATCGTGCGCGCGACCGGCGGGCTGCGCGACACGGTGATCGATCGCGATCACTCCTGGGAGCCGCTCGAGCATCGCAACGGATACGTCTTCCACAACAACGACAACACGGCGCTCGAGTCGGCGATGTCGCGCGCGATCGGACTGTGGCATGGTTATCCGCAGGAGTTCCGCTACCTGATGCTCAACGGGATGCGCGCCGACCGCTCGTGGGCCCACCCGGGGCAGGACTACCTCAACATCTACAACTACATCAAGCACAAGTGAGCGATATGCCCAACAGCGACGCAACCAACGGGGGCCAGCTCGCGCAGTATGTCGACGGGCTTCCCAACCTCTCCGGTCAGGAGCCACTGATCGCCGCGACGATGCGGGACGCATCGGCGCGCCGCGTGTACCCGATCGCCGACGGCCAGGACCCGTTCGCCGGGATCCAGAGCGCGTTCGCGATCGCGCTGCACATGCACCAGCCGCTGATCCCCGCCGGCGGCGGTGACCTGCGCACGGCGGCCCTGATCAGCAACCTGCGCTACATGTTCGAGCACCCCGACATCGGCGACAACCACAACGCGTCCGTGTTTCAGTGGTGCTACAAGCGGATGGGCGAATTCATCCCGCAACTGGTCGGCGAGGGCGTCGCGCCGCGCGTGATGCTCGAGTACTCCGGCACGTTGCTCTACGGGTTGCACGAGATGGGCGCCGACGACGTGCTCGACGCGTTACGGGCGATCACGGTCGACCCCAGCTACAGGGACGCAGTCGAGTGGCTGGGCTGTCCCTGGGGCCACGCGGTCGCCCCATCGACGCCGGTCCAAGACTTCCGCCTGCACGTCCAGGCGTGGCAGCAGCACTTCGCCGCCCTGTTCGGACTCGACGCGCTTGCGCGCGTGCGTGGCTTCTCGCCCTCGGAGATGGCGCTGCCCAACCATCCCGACGTCGCGTACGAGTTCGTCAAGACGTTGGTCGACTGCGGCTACGAGTGGGTGATGGTGCAGGAGCACACGATCGAGGAGCCCGACGGCAGTGGTCCGCGGCAGCGCTACCTGCCAAATCGGCTGGTGTGCACCAACTCCAAGGGCGACACCGCGAGCATCATCGCGCTCGTCAAGACGCAGGGCTCGGACACCAAGCTGGTCGCGCAGATGCAGCCGTATTACGAGGCGCGCAGCCTCGGCCGCCAGGAGCTCGCCGGCCGCAGCCTGCCGCCGCTGGTGACGCAGATCGCCGACGGCGAGAACGGCGGCGTGATGATGAACGAGTTCCCGCCCAAGTACCTCGAGGTGATGCGCGAGTCCTCGGGCTCCTCGACGCCGCCCCTTAACGGCACCGAGTACCTCGAGCGGCTGCTCGCCACCGGGATCACCGTCGATGACCTGCCCGTCGTCCAGCCGCTGTTCCAGAGCCGGATCTGGGCAAAGATGAGCCCCGGCGACGGGCCCGACCGACTCGCGGCCGTGGCCGAGGAGCTGCGCCAGGAGGACGGGCGCTTCCACATGGAGGGCGGCAGCTGGACCAGCAACATCTCCTGGGTGCAGGGCTACGACTCGCTCCTGATCCCGATGGAACGCGCCAGCGCCGCGTTTCAGGAGCGAGTGCTCGCGCGCGAGATCCCGTCGTCAGACCAGGGCTACCGCAATGCGCTGTTGCACCTGCTGACCGCCGAGACGAGCTGCTACCGCTACTGGGGCCAGGGAGAGTGGACCGACTATGGCGCGGAGCTCGCGCGGCGCACGACCGAGATCATCGACAAAGACGTCTGACGAAAGGGGGACCGCGATGACGGCGATCGACTTCGCGCCCGTCCTGAACCTGCATCAGCCCCCCGGCAACTTGCAGGAGCTGCTGATCGACCGTGAGTGGGAGGTCAAGGAGATCCTGTGGGCGCTGGACAGGATCCCGCGGACGCTGTGGGACTACGAAGATGTCGGGCGCGTGCACATCTCGCTGTCGGGGACGCTGCTGGAGACGCTCTCAGACCCCGGCTTCCAGGAGCGCGTGTACGGGATCGTGGACTGCGGCTCGCTGCTGTGGCATCTGCAGAATACGCGCACGATCGAGGTGCTCGGGACCGCCTACTACCACCCTGTGCTGCCGCTGATCCCGGCCCCTGACCGCGACGAGCAGCTCGCGCGCTGGCTGGGCATCGGCCGGCATCTTCTGTGGTGCGACCGCTTCCGGGGCTTCTGGCCGCCGGAGCTGGGCTTCTCGATGGACCTCGTAGCGCCACTCGTGCGCAACGGCTATGAGTGGGTGATCGTCGACATCGATCACGTCAAGCCGGTGTCGCCGATGTCCTGGCAGGAGCTGCGCTACCGCCCTCATCGCGCGAAGGTTGGCGACGCCGAGATCATCGTCGTCGTCCGCGACCGCGATCTCTCCAACGCGCAGGAGTCGGGGATGGAGACCTCCTGGTTCATCGAAGAGGTGCGCGCACGGACTCGCGACTGCGACTTCCCGCCGCTGGTCACGACCGCGACCGACGGCGACAACGGCGGCTGGTTTCGCAACACCACCGCCGGCGCGAACTTCTGGACCAGCTTCTACCGCGACCTGGCCGAACGCGTGCGCGCGGGACAGTCAGGCGGCGTCCGGCCGGCGTTCATCAGCGACTACATCGATCGCCACGGCGCCCACGGCTGGGTCACGGTCGACCCCGGCGCGTGGAACACGGGCGACCACCACGGTCGGGGGTTCGTGCAGTGGACGGGGTCCAGTGCCCAGCGCGACGCCCTCGCGAGGGTTGCCGAGATCAGCGAGGCGGTGCGCACGGCGGCGGGCCGGCTCAACGGGGACGCGGCCGCGGCGCAGCAGCTGGAGCAGGCCCGCTGGCGCGTGCTCCGCGCCGAGACCAGCTGCAACTTCTATTGGGGCGAAGCCTGGGTGGACCGCTGCCATCACGACCTCGACCAGGCCGCCGCGCGCCTGCGCGAGGTTGCACACCCGTGACCGCGCGATCGCGGGGACCGAGCGGATCGTCGTTGCTTTAGGTTAGGTTAGTTCTTGCTAGTCAGAGCGACCCCGGGACAGAGTTCGCGCCGTGACGCTCCTCCATCCTCCGCTACCGGGTTTATCTTCCTGCCTCGGGCTCCGCCCTGACTAGCATTGGTGCGCTTTTACCCACGATCGCGCCCGCGCAATCACCGCTCGGCGACAAGCCCTGAGCGCCTCGCCGATCCGTGGAGGTGAGCAGCTCGGCCCTGCGGCGGCGGCTACCGTGGTCGGCGATTGCGCTGGCGCGCCGCGCGCGCGGCGCGGCGCGCTTGCTTGCGACCTTCGTCATGACGCTTGGTCGCGGTCTTGATCGTGCGCTGCCGCTCCCACGATTGCGGCAGCGCGCGGAGCGCGGCGATGTGGCGCTGCGGGTCAAGTGTGTCCTGGCCACGCAGCGCCTGGATCTGCTCGATCATCGGGCCGGCAAGCATGTGCAGGATCTCATGACGGTCATAACCGGCATCCAGTAAGCGCACTGCCGTGTCCCACGCCTCCGGTGGCGAGTTATCCCACAGTTGGGTGGCCACGACTTCGTGCACGGCGAGGTGCAGTCGCGGGTTCATCGGCCCGTCGTTGCCTTCAATCTCCTCGTGACCCTCGGCGAGCGCCTGCTCGAATTGCGGATGCTCGCCACGGATTGCGATCGCGCGCAGATCCGGATCGGCAAGCTGCTCGACGCTCAGACCGACTGCTGCAAGCGTTTGCGGGTCGGCCACGAAGCGACGACGATCGTCGTCACCACGAGTACCGGACTGGCCCGTCATCGAACCATTGTGTCGCATGCGTCGCGGCTGCCCAAACCCGAGAGTGCGTACGATCGTCGTATGACACCCAGCCAAGAAATCGTTGCCTTAATCGATGGCCGCCTGCGCGAGTTGCAGGAACAGATCGGGGCGCTGCAGGCGGCTCGCGCGGCGCTTGGCCAGAGCAGTCCGGTGCAAGCCAAGCGGGCCCGTGCTGCGCCAACCAACGGCGACGGCGCCGAAAGCTCGCACGCGGGACGCGAGCCAGATTCCAGCCAGGCAGGTGACGGGCAACCGCAAGCGCCGCGGTCGAGCGATCGCCGGCCTGCCCAACGCAGGCGTCGTGCGACGGCAAAGCGGCCCGCGGAGGTCGTGCCCGCCGCCAAGCTCGAGTTGCTGCTATGTGACAGCGCCGGGCTCACCAGCGCTGCACTGGCGCAGCGCGCCAACGCAAACCGCGATCAAGTGCTTGCGCTGCTTCGGGACATGGAGAAGACCGGACGCGTTCGCAGAAGCGGACAGCGACGCGGCACTCGCTGGCATGCGATCTCAGACGACGAGCGCGTGGCGCAGCGCGCGGCCGAACTGGCGTCGCGTACCAGGACAGCCCAAGCTGACGAGGAGAGTTGATCACACTCAGACGTTGGGTCCAACGGCCGCTTGCCGTGCGCTGCGCGGCGGGTGGATCGGCGGCACGTGGCCAAACTGGCTGAAGCTGATCGTGCCGCGAGCGTCGCTAGCCTTGCCGTCATTGCACACGTCGATGCGCCCGCCCGGGTGCTGGTTGCCGGTCGTCGTGTAGCGCAGTGGATACGGCACACCGGTCGCGGCCACTGCGAGCA
>JBEKRJ010000092.1:0-10587 GCA_049518835.1 Solirubrobacteraceae bacterium | reverse complement strand
CCGGCTCGCCCTCGCATACTCCCGGTATTGTCGGGCGAGCCGGCGGCGCCAGACACGCCCAGCCACTCGTCAAATCCGACCGCTAATTCTTGCGCGGACCCTAACTCCGGTCGCGCTCAGCGCGCGCCCTCGGCTCAGTTCTCGGGCTGCCAGCCGCTCAGCGCCCACCCCCCGTCCTTGCTGCCGGTGACCGTCGCGATCGCGACGTGCCACGCCGGCGCCAGCCCTTCGTAGGCGGTCGTGTTGGTCGCTGTTGTCGCCTCGCGGGTGACGACGACGAACTGACCGGGGTCGCCCGCGAGCGGCGCGAGCGCTTCGACGGTGCCGCTGTTGTCGATGCCGCCACGCTGCAGCTCGTAGTCACTGGCCACCTCGGTGGCGGCCAGCTGCATCGCGGAGCGGGCCTGGCCGACGCTTTGGGCGGCGAGCGCTCGCATGTCGCCGGCGACGCTCTGGGCGGTCCAGTTGATGTACGCCGACGCAAATGCGCGGACCGCCCGCATTGCGGTCGGGGCGGGGTCGGCGGCCGCCTGGGGAGGCGGCGGCGGGGACGGATATTCGTGTGTTGCCTGCGCTCGGGCGAGCTTCGCCGCGAGCGACCGGGCCGCCGGCGTCCCGCGGCCCGCGCCGGCCCCGCCCGCCGCGCGGGCTGCCCGCGCGCCGGCGGTCCCGGCCGCGCCGGCGGTCCCGGCCGCGCCGGCGGTCCCGGCCGCGCCGGCGGTAACCCGGCGGGCGGGTGCCCCGCCCGAGAGCGCGCAGCCGGCGACGCCGGCGCAGCCCGCGAGCAGCGCGCATAGCAACACCGTCGAGCGCCGAATCCTCATAAGCCCACCGGATGCCGGGCGACGAAGCCGTCGGCGTCGCGCACGAGCGGATGCCATCCGATCCCGCTGCTGCCATCGCCGGCGCCGGCCGCGTCGCTGGTGTCCCAGCGCAACCCGGCGACGTACATGAACACGTGCTCGGGATTGGCGTACAGCGTCACCCACTGCCCGGGGCCGGCCAGCCCGAAGGACTCGAGCGCGGCGGACGCGACGGTGTCCGTCACCGGCACGAGCCCGCCACCGTAGAGCAGATGCTCGACGCTGCTCGAGCAGTCATACGCCGGCGCGATCTCGCTCAGCGCCAGCCCGTGGGCGCCTCCGTACAGGTACGGCTTGCCGACGATCGCGTTGCCCGCGGCGATCATCTGCTTGACCGCGAGCGGCGCGTCGCTCGGTGCTGCAGCCTCCCCGTTGCCCAGCAGCTGCGCGCGGTCGCCCGATGTCAGGGCCACCCCCGCGAGCGAGCCCGCCGCGCAGATCGCGGGATCGGACGCGGCTGCCGGCGCCGCCAGCAGCGTCGACGGCTGCTCGGGCGTCTGGCCCAGCAGCCCGCCGGCGCCGGCCTGCGGCGGTCGCTCGATTCGCACCGCGCCCGACCACAGTCCGTCGTCGTACGGGATCCCGAGCTGCCCGGCCAGCTCCCACCACAGGTCGATCACGCGCGCCAAGCCCGCGACGGGGCCGCCGCCAAGCCCGATGTCGCGCTTGTAGGCAACCGCGGAATGCCCGCCCCACGTGATCCGCAGCGGCGTCATGTACGGCAGGCCGCCCATCGCGGTCGCGGTCTGGAACGTGTAGCCGCCAAGCTCGGCGTAGCTGTCGGGGTCGGCGAGCAGGTTGGCGCCGGAGGAGCCGACGGTGCCGCTGCTGGGATCGCCGGCGCCGCCGTACTCGGTCGCGCCGACCAGCTGGCCGGTACCGGCCGGCCCGAGCGCGATCGAGCTCGGCGTCGCGCACTCGCTGCCCTGCGTGAACACGCTGATCAGGATCGACAGCAACGCGGCTCCCAGGCCGGCTGCCACCGTGGCGGCGACCGCACCGGCGACGGCAATCGCGCCACTTCGGAGCCCAGAGTTCATGCCCAAACCATACGGCGACAGAGTGAGCTTGAGTCAAAATGATACTAATTTGTTGCAAATGCCAGTGCGTCCGACCGCGGGCAATACGCACCAAAAAACAGCTCTGCGCCGCTAACGTAGGAGACCGTCATGCCGCGGATCCTCGATCTCGAAGAAGCCCTGTTGCTGCTCGAGCTCGAGGCCCCATTCGACCAGCGCGCGGTGCAGCTCGCACGCCGGCGGCTGGCCAAGCGCTGGCATCCCGACATCGCCCCGCCGGGCCGCCAGTACGAGCACGAGCGCCATCTGCAGGCGATCAACGAGGCGGCAGATCAGCTCGAGCAGCTGGCCGAGACCCTGCGCGGGGGTCGCGTGACCCGCAACGCGGTCAAGGTGTCCGCCGCCGCCGCGCGCAAGGCGCGCGCCGAGGCCGGTCGTCGCGCCTACGAAGAGGAGCAGCGGGCCAGGGCCGCCGCGGAGGAGCGTGCCAAGCACGATCCGTTTGGCTCGCGCGTCCCGGACCACTCGGTCGTGCACCGCTACGCGCGCTGCGTCTCCTACCCGGAGTGGGGCGTCGGGACCGTCAGCGGGATCTACTTCTCGGGCGACGGGGAGGAGGTGCAGCAATGGGCGCGGATGTCGTTCGCGGTCGGCGTGCGCACCGTCCCTGCCGGCTCGCTGCAGTTCGTCGACTTCTCCAAGCCAGACCCCGCCGCTGACCGGGTACAGCGGTTCATGACCGCCGCGCAGCACGCGCTGGCCGAGGGCGACGCGGCGCTCGCGGCCCAGCGCCTCATCTACGCGCGCGACGCAGAACCGACCAACCCCGCCGTGCTGCGGCTGCTGACCGCCGCCTTCTGGCAGGCAGGCAACCTTCCGGCCGCGGCCCGCGCGGTGCGCGACTGGGCCCGGGTCGACACCGACCGCCCGACCCCAGAGCGGTTCGCGGCGCGCATCTACGAGGACATGGGCGCGCTCGATCTCGCCGCCGAAGCGGCAGCCCGCGCGACCGAACGCGCGCCGGAGGACGCATCGACCTGGGAACGGCTCGGGCGCCTGCGTCTGCGCTTGGGAGATCGCCGCGGCGCGATCGCGGCGCTCGAGCAGGCACGGGTCGTGGGGCCGACGGTCGAGGGGCTGCTCGATCTCGCGCTGGCCTACCACCTCGCCGGCGACGTGGGCGCGGAGGTGTCGGCGGCGCAGGCCGCGACGCTATTGGATCCCGCCTCGCAGCCCGCCTGGTCGACATACGCGCATGCGCTCGCGCGCACGGACCGCATGTCGGAGTGCGCGGACGCCTGCCGCCAGGCGCTGTCGCTGGGCGACGACCTCGAGGTCGCCGATCTGCTGTCGCGGATGCAAGCCGCCACGCCACGCCCGCTGTCAGAGCGCAGCGCCGCCTGACGGGATCACGGATCTGGGGGTGGGGCTCTGCCTCCCGGGCCGGGCGCTGGTGGCGCACTGTATCGCCGGGCAGTCCGCCCGCACCGGCGATACACGGCGCCACCAGCGTCCGTCGCGCGAGGCAGAGCCCATTCTCACGCGCTCAGGACGCGACCGAGCCCTCGCGCCCGCACACCGGGCAGGACTCGAGCGGCGCCAGCACGCGGCCGCCGCAGCCGGGGCAGTTCTGGACCTGCTCGAGCACGCCCAGCAGCTCGCCGACCCGGCACACGAGCAGCCGCTCTTCGTCGACCTCGACCCAGACCCCGGCCGAGGCTGGGAACACGACGTGGTCGCCGGGCTTGACCGGCATCACGACGCCGACGTGATCCCACCAATCGAGCCCGGGCCCGACCGCGAGCACGATCCCGTGCTGCGGCGGCGGCTCCTCGGTCCCGGCTGGGACGAGCAGCCCAGAGCGCCGGATCCGGTCCGGGTCCAGTTCCTTGATCACGACGCGGTCGAAAAGTGGGCGAAGCTGGTTGCGCATCCTCAAAGCCGTCGGTCTCTGATCATAGGGTCCCGTCCGGGCGGCCCCGTATCGTCCCGGCCCATGCGCTTGCTCGTCGCTCGCTGTTCGGTCAACTACACCGGTCGCCTCGCGACGGCGTTGCCCGAGGCGGTCCGCCTGCTGATGCTCAAGGCGGACGGCACGTTGATGGTGTGGGCGGACGGGGGTGGCCCGAGCGTCAAGCCGCTGAACTGGATGACGCCACCGACCGTGATCGAGGAGTCCGCGGGTCAGATCGTCGTCCGCAAGCGCGCCGGCGCCAACGAGGATCGGCTCGAGATCGCGATCGCGGAGGTGCTCTCCGACGTCACGCACGAGATGGGCTCGCCCGACGAGCACGCGCAGCTGGCCAAGGACGGCGTCGAGGCGCACCTCCAGGAGCTGCTCGCCGAGCAGCCGCATTGGTGCGGCGAGGGGTTGCGGCTGGTGCGGCGCGAGTGGCCGACCGACATCGGCCCCGTCGACCTGATGTGCCGCGACGGCGAGGAGCGGTGGGTGGCGGTCGAGATCAAGCGGATCGCGGGGATCGAGGCGGTCGAGCAGCTGGCGCGCTACCTCGAGCGGATCTGCTGCGATCCGGCGTTCGAGAGCTGCCGCGGCGTGCTCGCGGCGCAGGTGATCAAGCCGCAGGCGCGGGTGCTGGCGGCGGCGCGCGGGATCGATTGCGTCGAGGTCGATCTCGGCGTGCTGCGGGGCGAGCGCGAGCCCGAGTTGAGGTTGTTCGCGGCATGAGCGAGGAGCAAGCGGTCCTGACCGAGCGCCGCGGGCGCACGCTGCTGATCACGATCAACCGGCCCGAGCAGCGCAATGCGATCAACGCCGCGGTCGCGCACGGGATCGCCGACGCGCTCGACGCGCTCGACGCGGATCCGAGCTTGTCGGTCGGGGTGCTGACCGGCGCCGGCAAGGGGTTCTGCGCTGGCATGGACCTGAAGGCGTTCGTCGCCGGCGAGCGCCCGCACGTCGGCGACCGCGGCTTCGCCGGGATCACGCGCCGTGCGGCGGTCAAGCCGCTGATCGCGTCGATCGAGGGGTTTGCGGTGGCGGGCGGGCTCGAGGTCGCGCTGTCGTGCGACCTGATCGTCGCGGCGCGCGGCGCGCGGCTCGGGATCCCGGAGGTCAAGCGCTCGCTGATCGCCGCCGGCGGGGCGCTGCTGCGACTGCCGCGCTGCCTGCCGCGCAACGTCGCGATGGAGCTGGCGCTGACGGGCGATCTGATCGATGCCGAGCGCGCGCATGCGCTGGGGCTCGTCAACCGGCTCGCGGAGCCCGCCGGCGCGCTCGCGGCAGCGCTCGAGCTCGCGGACGCGATCGCCGTCAACGCGCCGCTCGCGCTCGCGGCGACCAAGCGGATCCTGGTCGAGTCGGTCGATTGGCCGGATGCGGAGTTCTTCGCGCGCCAGGACGAACTCGTCGCGCCGGTTGTCGCCTCCGAGGACGCGCGCGAGGGCGCGACCGCGTTCGCGGAGCGGCGCGCCCCCAACTGGAAGGGACGGTAAGGACCCGCGGAAGGATTAATTCGTCAAACTCTCGCGCTAATTCTGACGTGAGCCCCAAGCCGTCGCGACGATCGATCGGCGGCCGCCGCGATCCCGGTGCTCGCACAGGTAGATCCCCTGCCAGGTCCCCAGCGCGAGCCGCCCGGCCGAGATCGGGAGCGTCAGCGACGGCCCGACCAGCGCCGCCTTGATGTGCGCCGGCATGTCGTCGGGCCCTTCGAGCGTGTGCGTCCAGAACGAGGCGCTGGCCGGCACGGCGGCGTTGAACCAGGCCTCGAA
Source organism: Solirubrobacteraceae bacterium (assembly GCA_049518835.1). Taxonomy (GTDB): domain Bacteria; phylum Actinomycetota; class Thermoleophilia; order Solirubrobacterales; family Solirubrobacteraceae; genus Palsa-465. The sequence continues at coordinate 4,973 of JBEKRJ010000092.1, read as the reverse complement.
GTCGCGACGCACGTCTGGCGAGGAGTTCTCGTTGAGCGCGAGCGACGCTGACGTGTGCTGGATCAGCAGGTGCAGCAGCCCGACGCTGATCGTGGCGAGGTCGGGCAGCTCGGACAGGACCTCGCGCGTGACGAGGTGAAAGCCTCGCGGCCTGGGATCGAGCGTGAGCTGGCGTTGCAGCCAGATCACGGCTGTGGCAGCCGCGCGACGCGCATGTCGACCCGCTCGCCACGGAACGGCACGCCCTCTGCCTCGAGCAGGCGTTGCTGGCGGTGCCCCTTGGCCAGCGAGCCGTCGGCGCGGACGATTCGGTGCCACGGCAGCGACGGATCGTCGCACTCGTGCAGGACCGCGCCGGCGACCCGCGGCGCGCCCGGCGACACGTCTCCATAAGTGCGCACGAACCCCGCCGGCGTCGCGCGGATCCGCGCGAGGATCTGGTCAAATCGCTGCGGGTGCACGACGGCGGCGCATATGTCTACGCCGGCGCGACGCCAACCTGATATCGTGCCGAACGCCGAATTCCCTGCATTTTCAGGGAAGCGGGGGACCCAAGTCCTTACGGGGCGAATCGCCGCCTGATGGTGACGTAGCGCCGCTGGCGCGAGCCCGACAGCTAACCCCGCAGGCGAATGTTATGAGCTCGAGCAGACGCACCGTGTACCTCCGGGCCGCCGCGGCGGCGGCGACGTTCCTCGCTGCGGGTGCGATGGCGGCGTCGATGCCGTTGCGCTCGAGCGCCGACCCGAGCCTCGGCGAGCTGCATTCGCAGCTCGGGCAGGTGCAGGCCCACCAGCAGAGCCTCGCGGCGAGCGTCAGCAGCCTGTCGCAGACGATCTCGACGCTCGACGGCCAGATCGCGCTCGTCCAGCAGCGGGAGGCGATCGTCCGCGCACAGCTCGTCCGAGACCGCGTGCAGCTCGCTGGCGCACGGGTCGCGCTTGCGCGCGAGCGGCGGCTGCTGGCGCTGCTGATCGCCCGCCTCGCGTACGCACGCTACCTGCTCTCGCGCCAGCTGGTCTCGAGCTATGAAGGCGATCGGCCCGACCTCGTCTCGGTCGTGCTCGAGGCGCACGGGTTCGCCGAGCTGCTCGACCAGCTCAACTTCCTGCACACGGCCGAGCGCCAGCAGCAGTCGATCATCACGCTGACGCGCACGGCGAAGGCCGCGGCCGCGGCGGCTGCCCGCCGGCTGGCGCAGCTGGAGGCGACGGACGAGCGAATCACCGCCGACGCGGTCCTGCGCGCTCGCGCGCTGGCGGGGATGAACGCACTGCTCGCCGCCAAGGAGGCCGCGCTGCAAAACGCGAGGACCGCCCAGCAGGCCGCGCTGGCGGCCGCCCAGGCCAAGAGCCGGCAGCTGCAGGCGAGCATTGCCCGCGTCGAGGCCGAGCAAGCGGCAGCGGCCCGTGCCGCGGCGGCAGCGGCTGCGCGCGCCGCCGCGACGGCCGCTGCGCAAGCGGACAGCGGTGGTGGCGGTGGTGGGGGCGCCGGCGCGCCGTCGAACGTCGGCGCGACCTACGGTGCCTCGGGCGGCTGGGCGATCCCGTATCCGATCGTGCTCTGCGAGTCAGGCGGGCAGGACCTGACCCCCAACAGCGCCGGGGCGTCGGGCTACTACCAGATCATCCCGGGAACGTGGCAGCTGTTCGGCGGCACCGGGCCGGCGGCGTACCTCGCGAGCAAGGCCGAACAGGACGCCGTCGCCGCTCGCATCTGGAACGGCGGCGCCGGCGCATCGAACTGGGTCTGCGCCGGCATCGTCGGAATTCACTAGTGGTGGTGCATCCTTGCAGGATGTGCCACTAGCGTGCGCAGGAGCGGTGGTCGCGAACTTGGCGGCCCAGGGATGGCGCCACGAGCGCAGGGTAAGCTCGGGCCCGTGACGGGGCTCGCCGCACGCCGTCTCGCCGGCCGTCCAAGGATCACCCGCGGGGCGCTGTTGGCCACGATCCTGCTGATCGCCGCGCTCGTGATCCGCGTCGAGTACGTGCAGCGCACGAGCTACAAGACGATCAACGACGCCGGCTCGTACATGTCCCTCGGGTCGCAGGTCGCCAACAGCGGCGACTACACGAGCACGCACGGCGCCGGCGGCACGCGTGGTGGCACCGCCTACTTCGCGCCCGGCTACCCGTACTTGATCGCCGGCCTGGACATCGTCGACGGGCACCGCGCCGGCGGACCATCATCGGTGCACTCGACGCGGGTGGGCCAGGCTTTGCTCGGTACGGCCGCGGTCGGCCTGATCGGCCTCGTCGGGCTCGAGGCGTTCGGCCCGTTGGTGGGCCTGGTGGCGCTGGCGCTGGCCGCGGTGTATCCCGTGTTCGTCGAGCTCGACGGCACGATCGTCGCCGAGAACCTGCTGGTCGTGTTCGAGCTGGCCGCGGTGTGGGCGGCGCTGCGCGCGCGGCGGTCGGGTCGACCGTTGCGGTGGGTCGCGGCCACGGGGGTCCTGACCGGCCTGGCGACGCTCACGCACGAGAACGCGGCCCTGCTGCTGGTGGCGCTGCTCGCCGCCGTCTGGACGCGGGCGCCGCGGCTGTCGCGCAGGAGCCTGGCCGCCCCCGCGCTGCTGCTCGCCACGACCGCGCTAACGATCGTCCCGTGGACGATCCGCAACGCCGTCGAGTTGCACGCGTTCATCCCCGTGTCCGACGAGACCGGGATCACGCTGGTCGGCACCTACAACCCGGCGTCGGCGGCGTTCGAGCCCGTTCCGTACAAGTGGCGGCTGTATTACGGCATCCCCGGCGAGCACGCGCTGATTCGCGAAGCGCGGCGGCTGACCGAGCCGCAGCTCGGCGCCCGCCTGCAAAGCCAGGCGCTGCACTACATCGCCGCGCACCCGCTGTCGCCGCTGGAGGTGGCGTTTCACAACACGCTGCGGCTGTTCGAGCTCGAGGGGACGTTTGCGTGGAAGGCGTCCGCGGCGGCGATCGGGCTGCACGCCGATGTCGCCGGCGTCGGCGTCGTCAGCTTCTGGGTGCTGTGCGTGCTCGCGCTGCTGGGCCTGGCCACGACCGCGGTGCGCCGCGGCCCGAAGTGGATCTGGGGGGTCCCCCTGCTGCTCGGCCTGAGCGTCGTGCTCGTCAACGTCGAGACGCCGCGCTTTCGCGAGCCGGTCGATCCGTTCTTGGTTCTGCTCGCGGCGAGCGCGATCGTCGCGGTGATCGGCCGCCTACGCGGTCGTGCGCCAGTCGGGCGTGTACGCGAGCCGGCGGCCCCGGCCGGAGACCTTGAGCTGGTCGAAGTGGTCAAGCGCCTGACCTGACCCGACCGCGACGCACGTCAGCGGCGAGTCGGCGCTGCTGACCGGCATCCCGGTCTCGGCGGCGACGAGCTTCGAGAAGCCCCGGATCAACGTGCCGCCGCCGGCGAGCAGGATCCCGTCGCGGGCGATATCGCCGGAGAGCTCTGGAGGCGTGTCCTCGAGCGTGTCGCGGATCGCCTGGAGGATCTCGCGCAGGGGGGTGGCGATCGCGTCGCGGATCTCGGCGCTGTTTAGCAGGATCGCCGTCGGCAGCCCGGTGAGGAGGTGGCGCCCCCGCACCTCGACGGTCTCCTCGGGCTCGAGCGCAGTCGCGGAGCCGATCTCGATCTTGATCCGCTCGGCCGTCCGTGAGCCGACCGCCAGCTTATGCTCGGTCCGCAGGTAGTGCGTGATCGCCTCATCCATCTCGTAGCCGCCGACGCGCACCGAGCGCGACACGACGATCCCGCCGAGCGAGATCACGGCCATCTCGCTCGTCCCGCCGCCGACGTCGACGACCATCCGCCCGACTGGCTCCTCGATCGCAAGCCCGGCGCCGATCGCGGCCGCGATCGGCTCCTCGATCAGGTGCACGCGCCGCGCCCCGGCCGCCAGCGACGCCTCCTCGACGGCCCGCTTCTCGACCTCGGTCACTCCCGAGGGAGCGCACACGATCAGCCGTGGATGCGCCATCCGGCGGTCGAGCACCTTGTGGATGAAGTGCCGGAGCATCGCCTCGGTGACCTCGAAGTCGGCGATCACGCCGTGGCGAAGGGGGCGTACGGCCGAGATCGTCGCCGGCGTGCGACCGATCATCAGCTCCGCGTCGACGCCGACCGCGTGCACCTCGCCGGTCTCGACGTCGGACGCGATCACCGAGGGCTCGGACACGACGATCCCGCGGCCGCCGACGTACACCAGCGTGTTGGCGGTCCCGAGATCGATTGCCATGTCGTTGACGCCCAGGCTCGGGACCAGGTGGCGGCGCGTGTTGTCTTTGCGGGTGCCGTCTCTACGTAAGCGGATGCCCACAGGTTGCCAGAAGCGCGCGCCCAGCGACCGCTTCTCGGAGCGCGCGGCGCGCGCGGCGCCGAGCCGCGGGCTGGCGACCCGCGACACGGCGCAGTCGGGCGCCTGAGGGTGCCGGCGCTATCGGAGCGCGGCCAGCACCTGGTTGGCCATGTTCTGCTCGCCCGCCTGGTTGGGATGCAACGGGTACCCGGGCGAGGTGGGCACGATCCCGTTGAGCCACGCCGCGCCCGGCGCCTGGCAGGCGTCGTGGCCGATGCTCGACGTGAACGTGTCGACGTACGTCGCGTCGCCTGCTTGGGCTTGCGCCAGGATCACGCCGTTGAGCCGCTGCTCGAGCGAGTTGATGTAGGCGACGTCGCCCGACGAGAGCGGCACGAGCGGCCAGCAGTTGCCGCCGTTGACCGGCAGCCCATCGGGATAGCCGACGATCAGCACGCTCGCCTCCGGCGCGCGCTCGTGGATGCCCTGCAGCACGGCGGCGAGCTTCGGGCCGGTGGCGGTGATCGCGGCCACATTCGGATCGCTGCCCGATGCCGTGTAGTGGTTCTTGCAGGCGCTGCCGAAGGGATGAAACAGGTCGATTTCGATGCACGTCTCGGCGACGCCGATCAAGCCGGCGTCGTTGCCGCCGATCCCGACCGTCACCAGCGTGTCACTGCTCGACAGAGCATTGAACTGGGGCGGGTTG
>JBEKRJ010000091.1:0-10591 GCA_049518835.1 Solirubrobacteraceae bacterium | reverse complement strand
GAGCGGCCGCTTTCACGGCCTGCTGCACTCGGGCGGGCGCTATGCCGTCAAGGACCCCCACGCCGCCGACGAGTGCGCGCGTGAGAACGTGATCCTGCGTCGGATCGCGGCCGAGCCGATCGAGGACACGGGCGGGTTGTTCGTCACGACCCCGTTCGACGACCCGGACTACGCGGACCGGTTCGCGGCGGGCTGCGCGAGCACGGGCGTGACCTGCGAGGAGATCGAGCCGGCGCAGGCGCTGCGCGAGGAGCCGCGCCTGAACCCGCGAATCTCGCGCGCGTTCACGGTGGCGGACGGCAGCATCGACGTGTGGCAGCTGGTCTGGGCGCTGGCCCGGGGAGCGCGCGAGCACGGCGCGCAGGTGTTGCCCTACCACGAGGTCGTCGCCGTGCACCGCGAGGGTGACACGGTCCATGGCGCGCGCGTGCGCAACGTCCACACCGGGCTCGAGCTCGACGTGCAGGCGCGCGTGACCGTCAGCGCCTCGGGGGCCTGGGCCGGCAAGATCGCGGCGCTGGCCGGGATCGAGGGCGTGCACGTGATCCCGGGCCGGGGGATCATGATCGCGATGAACCACCGGCTCGTGAACACGGTCGTCAACCGCTGCCAGATGCCGACCGACGGCGACATCATCGTGCCCGTCCACACGGTCTCGATCATCGGCACGACCGACGTCCATACCGACGACCCCGACGACCACACCGTGATCGAGTCGGAGGTCGACGCGATGCTCGAGGACGGCGAGCGCCTGGTGCCGGGGTTCAAGCAGGCGCGCGCGCTGCGCGTCTGGACCGGGGTGCGGCCGTTGTTCGAGGATCGCAAGGACGGCGACGATTCGCAGACCCGCGACGTGACGCGCGCGCACGCGCTGCTCGATCACGCCGCGCGCGACGGCGTGTCGGGCTTCTTCACGATCACCGGCGGCAAGCTGACGACCTACCGGCTGATGGCGCAGGACACCGTCGACGCTGTCTGCCGCCAGCTGGACGAGCAGCGACCGTGCACGACCGCGACCGAACGGCTGCCAGGCTCGACGGACGGGGCGTACTACGAGGTCGGCGACCGGCTCGCGGCACGCGAGCAGCAGATGCTCGACGACCAGCTCGTGTGCGAGTGCGAGCTGATCCCCAGGCGCCGCTTGGAGGAGACGATCCGCACCCGCGCGACCACCAGCCTCGACGACATCCGGCGGATCCTGCGGCTTGGGATGGGCCCCTGCCAGGGCGGCTTTTGCATCTATCGTGCGACCGGCATCCTGCACGGCCTCGACGGGATCGAGACCGAGCAGGCCAACGCCGCGCTGCTGGAGTTCGTCCGCGAGCGCTGGAAGGGCACATGGCCGATCCTGTACGGCGACCAGGTGCGCCAGGCTCGCTTCGACGAGTGGATCTTCCAGGGAGTGCTCGGGATCGAGCACCTGCCCGGATGAGTCCGTCGCTGTCATTCGACGCCGTCGTGCTCGGCGCCGGGGTTGCCGGCCTGACCGCCGCGACGCGCCTGGCGCAGGGCGGCGCGCGCGTGTGCGTGCTCGCCAAGGGCATCGGCTCGACGCACCTCGCGCCCGGGACGGTCGACGTGCTCGGGTTCGACGGCGCGCGGGTCGCCTCGCCCTCCGAGGCGCTCCCGAGCTTCATCGCCTCGCATCCCGAGCATCCCTACGCGCTGCTCGGCGCCGATGCGATCGCGTCGGCGGTGCAGTGGTTCGCGGCGCTGATCGCGGACGGGCCCCAGCCCGGCTATCGCTATCTCGGCGAGATCGAGCGCAACCACCTGCTGACGACCGCGCTGGGCGCGCCGCGGCCGTCGGCGCTCGTGCCCGAGACGATGGCCGCCGGCGAGCTGTCGTCCGGCGCCCCGGTGTGCGTCGTCGGGATCCGCGTGCTGCGCGACTTCCACGCTTCGTTGTGCGCCGGCAACCTGCGGCGGGCCGGGATCGAGGCCCGGGCGGTCGGGCTCGAGCTCGACGTCGGGCGCACCGAGGCCAACTCGCTCGCGCTCGCGCGGCGCTTCGACGACCGCTCATGGCGGGCGACGTTCGCCTCGCGGCTGGCGCCGCTGCTGCGGACCGGCGAGCGCGTCGCGCTGCCGGCAGTGCTCGGCCTGCGCGACCCCCACGGCGCCTGGTCGGAGCTGCAGGCGGCGCTCGGGCGGCCCGTGTTCGAGATCCCGACGCTGCCGCCGTCGGCACCGGGGATCCGCGTCTATGACGCGCTGCGGGCTGCCCTGCGTGCCGCCGGCGGGCGCCTCGTGCTCGGCGCCGAGGTGTACTCCTGCTCGCGCGAGGGCGACCGGGTGACGGCCGTGACCGCGCGCTCGAGCGGCCACGACAGCATCTACCGCGCCGCTTGGGTGGTGCTGGCCAGCGGCGGCCTGCACTCCGGCGGGATCTCGCTGTCGTCGGACTGGACCGCGAGCGAGACGATCCTCGGGCTGTCGCTGGCCGGGATGCCGGCCCCGGGGCAGCCGCGCTTCACCGGCGACTACTTCGCGCCGCAACCGATCTCGCGGGTCGGCGTCGCGGTCGACGCGTCGCTGCGCGCCGTCGACGTCGAGAACGTGTTCGTCGCCGGCGCCGCGCTGCCGGGGGCGGAGCCGTGGCGCGAGGGGTCGGGCGAGGGGATCGCGCTCGCGAGCGGCGCGCGCGTCGCCGAGGCGGTGCTGTCGCGCGAGCGGGCGGTGGCGGCGGCATGAGCTTCGACCTGCGCCACGACGAGCTGCGCAGCTCGCTTGACCACTGCGTCAAGTGCACGATCTGCGAGACCAGCTGCCCGGTGGCCGCCGTCACGCCGCTGTTCCCGGGGCCCAAGTATGAGGGGCCGCAGGCCGAGCGCTACCGCGAGCTCGGCGTCGCGTCGCTGGACAAGTCGGTTGACTATTGCTCGTCATGCGGACTGTGCACGATGTCGTGCCCGCAGGGAGTGAAGATCGCCGAGCTCAACGCGCACGCCCGCTATGGCGTCAAGCAGCGCGACGGCGTGCCGCTGCGCGACCGGATCATCACCCGGCCGACGGTGCTCGGGCGGCTCGGAACCCCCGTCGCGCCGCTCGTGAACGCGTCGCTGCGCGCGCGGCCGGTGCGCGTCGCGGCCGAGCGGCTGCTGGGCGTGCACCGCGACGCGCCCGTGCCGAAGTTCGCGGGGCGGCGCTTTCGGACCTGGGCGCGCAAGCACCGCAGTCCCGCGACCGCCAACAAGGTCGCGTTCTTCCACGGCTGCGGGACCGAGTACTACGAGCCCGAGGTCGGCGAGCAGGTGGTCGCGGTGCTCGAGCACAACGGCTATCAGGTCGAGATCCCCAAGCAGGACTGCTGCGGGCTGCCGCTGCAGTCGAGCGGCCTGTTCGACGACGCGCGCTCCTACGTCCTGCGACTCGCGCGCGCGCTGGCGCCGTACGCGCGTGAGGGCACGCTGATCGTCGGCAACTCGACCAGCTGCACGCTGATGCTCAAGCGCGAGGCGCGCGAGATCCTCGGGCTCGAGCACGATCCAGACCTGGCGCTCGTCAGCCGCCACGTGTACGACATCTGCGAGCTGCTGCTCGAACAGCACGATCGCGGCGAGCTGGCGCTCGACTTCCGGCCGCTGCACGAGACCGTCGCCTACCACGCCCCGTGCCAGCAGCAGGGACACTGGATCGGCAAGCCCGCGCTGCAGCTGCTGGCGCTGGTGCCGGGATTGACGGTGCACGAGCTCGACGCGCGCTGCTGCGGGATCGCCGGCACGTACGGGCTCAAGCGCGAGAAGTACAAGATCGCGATGGACGTCGGCGCGGACCTGTTCGGGCAGGTGCAGGCGTCCGGCGCCGGCATCGTCGCATGCGACAGCGAGACCTGTCGCTGGCAGATCGAGCACGGGACCAAGCGCCGCTCCGTGCACCCGATCGAGCTGCTGCACCGCGCCTACGGGCTCTAGGCCAGCTGGTCCGCAGTGGTCGGGATCGTGATCGTCTCGCACAGCGCGGCGCTCGCGGAGGGGGTGGTCGCGCTCGCGCGCGAGATGGGCGGCGAGGAGCTCGCGCTCGAGGCCGCCGGCGGGCTCGACGACGGCTCGATCGGAACCGACGCGCAACGCGTGCTGGAGGCGATCGAGCGCGCGATGTCCGCCGACGGGGTGCTCGTGCTGATGGACCTCGGCAGCGCGCTGATGAGCGCCGAGATGGCGCTCGAGCTGCTCGGCGATGGCGCCCCCGGGTCGATCGTGCTCAGCGAAGCGCCGCTGGTCGAGGGCGCGGTCGCGGCGGCCGCGGCCGCACGCGGCGGCGGCTCGCTGGCGCAGGTGGGCGCCGAGGCGGCGGGCGCGCTGCGGATGAAGCTGGCGCAGCTGGGGCCTGATGCGCCTGGATCGGCGGGTGGCGCCGGCCACGGCGCGGTTGCCGGTGGCGCGGGTGGGGCCGGCTCGGGTGGGGCGGGCGGTGGCGCCGGCGCGGGTGGGCCCGATGACGGAGCTCAGATCCGGGTCCCGGTGCTCAACGAGATCGGGCTGCACGCCCGCCCCGCCGCGCTCGTGGTGCAGCTCGCCGGCCGCTTCGACGCGCAACTGCGACTGGCCAAGGCCGGTGGCGCGGGGCCCGTGAGCGCGCGCAGCATGACCGGCTTGATGACGCTGGTGGCGCGCAAGGGAGACGAGCTGATCGCGACTGCGTCCGGGCCCGAGGCCGCAGCGGCGCTCGCAGCGCTCGAGGAGCTTGCCCGCGGCGGCTTCGGCGAGGGGGTCGCGGCCACCGCCGCCGCCGCGCCCGCTTCGCATCCGACTGCGGTCGTCGCGTCGGCGGGCGCGGCCACCGCCGCCGCCGCGCCCGCTTCGCATCCGACTGCGGTCGTCGCGTCGCCCCGGTCGACGACCGCCGCCGCCGGCTCAGTCGCGACCGCCGCCGCCGCGCCGCAGCCGGGCGCGGTGCTGCGCGGCATCCCCGCCTCGACCGGCATCGCGATCGGGTCCGTCCGGCGGCTGGACGAGCCCTTCGAGCCCCCGCCGGTACGGCCGTCGGCCGGCGCCGAGGCCGAGCGCCGGCGCCTACAAGCAGCGCGCGAGGCAGCCCGCCGGGCAATCGAGCACGACCGTGACGCGGTGCTGCGCCGCGCCAGCGCCGGCGACGCGGCGATCTTCACCGCGCATCTTGCGCTGCTCGACGACGACGAGCTGCTCGCCGGCGCGCAGTCGCGGATCGACGTGGGCGCCAGCGCCGAGACGGCGTGGTACGGCGCCGGCGAGCAGACCGCCGACGCGTGGCGCGCGCTCGACGACCGGCTGCTGTCCGAGCGGGCGATCGACGTAGAGGATGTCGGCCGTCGCGTGCTCGCCGCGCTCGCGGGGCGCGAGCTGCACTCGACGCGTGTCGAGGGGGTGCTGGTCGTCGACGAGCTCACGCCGGCGCAGGCCGCGGCGCTCGACCCCGCGCTCGTGTCCGGCATTGCGACCGCGCGCGGCACGGCCACCGCCCACGCCGCGATCCTCGCGCGCGCGCTTGGCATCCCGGCCGCGGTCGGCCTCGGGCCGTCGTTGCTGGTGATCGCCGACGGCACGCCGGTGCTGCTCGACGGCGACCAGGGCACGATCCTGATCGCTCCCGGCGACGACGCGCTGCAGCGAGCCCGCGCGGCGCGCCACAGCGCCGATGCGCGCCGGCAACAGGCGCGCCGCCACGCGCTCGAGCCGGCGCTGACGCGCGACGGGACCCGGATCGAGGTGGCGGCCAACCTCGGCGGTGCCGGCGGGGCGGCCGACGCGGTCGCGCTCGGCGCCGATGCAGTCGGCCTGCTACGGACCGAGTTCCTGTTCCTGCACCGGCCGGAGATCCCATCCGAGGACGAGCAGGCGCAGACGCTCGAGCAGATCGCGGCCGGGCTCGACGGCCGTCCGTTGATCGTGCGCACGCTCGACGCCGGCGCCGACAAGCCGTTGCCGGCGCTGCCGATGGCGCCCGAGGCCAACCCGTTCCTCGGCCGTCGCGGGCTGCGGCTGTCGCTCGCGCATCCCGAGCTGCTCGCCACGCAGTTGCGCGCCGTGCTCCGGGTCGCGGCCCGCTGGCCGCTCAAGCTGATGTTCCCGATGGTGTCCACGCCGGCCGAGCTCGATGCGGCGCTGGCGGCGCTCGCGCAGGCGCGCGCGGCGACCGGCGTCGACGCCCGGCTCGAGGTCGGGATCATGGTCGAGGTGCCGGCCGCGGCGCTGCAGGCGCGCGAGCTCGCGCGCAGCGCCGACTTCTTCTCGATCGGGACCAACGACCTGACGCAGTACACGATGGCGGCCGAGCGGGGCAACGAGCAAGTGGGCGAGCTGCTCGCCGGGCCCCAACCGGCGGTCCTGCGCCTGATCGATGCGACCGTCGCCGGCGCCGCTGCCCACGGGCGCTGGGTCGGCGTGTGCGGCGAGCTGGCCGGAGACCCGGCCGCCGCATTGCTGCTGGTCGGCCTCGGCGCCCGGGAGCTGAGCATGGCGCCGCCGCTGGTCGCAGAGGTCATGGCCGCACTGCGATCGGTCTAGCTGGCGGACGCGCAGGATGCCGCGCGGCGCGCACTGGACGCTGGCGACGCCGCCGGCGCCCGCCGCTGTGCAGCCGATCTTCTGTGACAACGGCGCTGGTAGCATCGGCTCCAACGTGGAGGCCGGCGCGCTGAGAACAGCCAGGACAGGCAGCGCGCGAGCCAGCGCACTGGTGCTGGCGGGCACCAGCGTCCGGATCGTCGTCACGCCGGTGGTGATGGCACTCGTGCTCAGTCGCTCGTGGACCGCGGCCGCGATCGTGTTCCTGGCGGCTTCGATCACCGACTGGTTCGACGGCCGGCTCGCGCGCCGGCTCAACGTCAGCTCGCGCCTGGGCTCGTTTCTCGACACGACCGCCGACAAGCTGCTGATCACCGGCGCCTTGCTCGCGCTCGTCGCGGTCGGCCGCGCGTCACCGTGGCTGTCGCTCGCGATCATCGGCCGCGAGCTGAGCCTACTCGCGCTGCGGGCGGCGGTCGCCGCCCAGGGGCTGCACCTCGAGCCTTCGATGCTCGGCAAGTGGAAGGCGACGGCCCAGTTCGGAGCTTTGGCGCTGGTGATGCTGCGCCCGCACGTCACCCTCGCCGGCGCATTCCTCGACCAGTGGACACTCGTCCTCGCGACGCTCGTCACCGTGTGGTCGGGGGTCGACTACTTCGTGCGCTTCGCCTCCGCCCTGCGCACTGCATGAGCCGCGTGTTCGTCACCGGCGGGACCGGCTTCGTCGGCCGGGCGCTCGTCGAGCGACTGGTCGCGCGCGGCGACGAGGTCGTGGCGCTCGCGCGCTCGCCGCAATCACAGACGCTCGCAAAGTCGCTGGGAGCCAGCGTTGTCCGCGGCGACCTACTCGACGAGGACGCGCTCGCCGGCGCGATGGCTGGTTGCGCGGTCGCGTTCAACGTCGCCGGCGTCAATGCCCTGTGCCTCGAGGACACGGCGCCGATGGTGCACGCCAACGTCCAGGGGCCGGTGGCGGCCGTGCGGGCGGCGGCGCGAGCGGGCGTGGCGCGCATCGTCCACACCTCCTCGGCGGCGACGCTCGGCGAGCCGCGCGGCGTCGTCGGCGACGAGCAGACGCCCCACCGGGGCTGGTACCTGTCCGAGTACGAGCGAACCAAGACCGAGGGCGAGCAAGCGGTGTTCGCCGCCGGACGCGACGCGGGCGTCGAGGTCGTGTGCGTATGTCCATCGTCGGTCCAGGGGCCCGGGCGGGTGGCCGGAACGGCCCGCTTCCTGCTCGCGTTCCTCGACGGCCGGCTGAAGGTGTTCGTGCCCACCCACATCAGCCTGGTCGACATCGCGGACTGCGCCGAGGGGCACCTGCTCGCCGCGCAGCGCGGCACGCCCGGGGAGCGCTACGTGCTCAACGGGATCTCGCTGACGGTCACCGAGGCGCTGGCACTCGGCAGCGATGTGGCCGGCGTGACGCGCAAGCCCCGCCTGATCCCGCGCGCGGCGGCGATGCCCGCCGCCTACGGCGTCGAATACGCGTTCCGGTTGCTGCGCCGGCGCTCGCCGGTGTGTCACGAGATGGTCCGGACGCTGCTGCACGGCCACCGCTACGACGGGTCGCGTGCCACCCGCGAGTTGGGGCTGCACTACACGAGCCCCCGCGAGACGCTGCTGCGCACCGTCGACTGGGCCCGCAGCGCGGGTCACCTCGGCGCCGGCTGAGCCGAGATCCTCGGCGCACGCCGAGCCGAGCGCGCGCGCAACGCAAAAGCGGCGGCACCGAAGTGCCGCCGCTGGTGCTGTGCTCCGTCACGAGCCGGTAATGCACCGGGGCCGGACGGCCTGCAACGCCCGGCCCCAATCCCTCGTTACTCCCGGCCGGTAATCCTGCCGGTCTCCGCTGGTGCACTGGCTGCCGCCCTCGCCTTGAGCACCGGCAGGATGCCGAGGTCGTAGGCGAACGCGGCGATCGCGCCGCCGACCAGAGGCCCGATGATCGGGACCCAGAAGTAGTCGTTGATGTTGCCGTAGTTGCCGGGGAGCGCCTCCTTGCCCCAGCCCGCGATCAACGCGAACAGGCGGGGGCCGAAGTCACGGGCGGGGTTGATCGCATAGCCGGCGTTGGCGCCTAGCGAGATGCCGACCGCCATCACGATCATGCCGACGATCCACGGCGTCATGTTGCCCCCCACCGCCAGGTTGTTCTCATCGGTGACCGCGCAGATGAACAGCACGAGGAAGAACGTGCCCACGATCTGGTCGAACAACGGCCCGATCACGTTGTGGAAGTACGGCGCGGGGAACGTGGCAAAGGTGCTGTACGTGCCCAACGACGCCGAGGTTCCCTTGACGATCGGCGTGCACGGCAACTTGCCCAAGCAATGTCCGACCTGATCCCAATGATTGATCGCGTTGTTGTAGAGCGCGAACACCAGCGCCGCACCTACGAACGCGCCGGCGACCTGTGCCGCCCAGTACGGGACGACCTTGTTCCACGGCGTCTGCTTGCGGATCGCCGTCGCAAGCGTGACCGCCGGGTTGAGGTGCGCACCGGTGATGCCGCCCACGGTGTAGACCGCGAACACGACCGCGAGCGCCCACCCCCACGTGATCAGCAGCCAGTCGCCCGATGACTGCAGCGGGCCGCCGGCGCTGCGCCCGGATCCGAACAGGGCCCACAGCATCGCCACTACTCCATCGCCGAACGTGATCAGGACGAACGTCCCGAAGAACTCGGCCCACAACTCACCGCCTAGGCCGGCGCGCCAACTGGAAGCAAGCCGTCTATCAGCTACTGTCGCCACACACCCTCCTCCCAATACCTTGGGTTCAAGGAAACGATTCCACGGGCTCTGCACCCGTCGACTTGACCGCGCCGGCGCCCGGCAGTAGAGCGTTCTTCACCAGCCGTAACGCGCGCTCGTGAACTGCCCGCCGATCTTCGCCGGGCGCCCTCGTTGTCCTGCTCACGAGTTGGGGCCCGGTCGAGATCGCCGTTGGAGGGTTCGATCTCGCGCGCGCAGCTGCTCTCTCGTCGAGCTACGGCTCCTTTGCAACCCGACGCTGCGCACCAACACGACGTCGTTGTCACGTCTGATCGCGCTCAATGCGTCACCACCCTCAAACCCTCTCCGGAACGCCCGGCGCAGCGTCGGTCGACTGCACCACAGACTGCGGCCGAGATTACCAGACCCCGTTCGGCAGTGTCAAACCGCGTTTACCTTCTTCCAGCGGCCGCCCGGCGACCTCGACGCGGTCGCCGCCGGCCGCCTTGGCCGCGTACAGCGCAAGATCGGCGCGGCGGGCAAGGTCCTCGAGCGTCTCCCCCTGCGCCTTGGTGGCGATCCCGGCGGAGAACGCGGCGCGCCGTGGCGTGTCCGCGCGCATCCGCTCCAGCGCGGCAACGGCGCCGGCCGGCGTCGAGGCGACCAGCAGGGCCACGAACTCGTCGCCACCCAGCCGAGCGAGGATGTCGCCGGCGCGCAGCGCCCCCCGGGCGCGGTCGGCGGTCTCGCGCAGCACGCGATCTCCCTCGTCATGGCCATAGGTGTCGTTCAGGTGCTTGAAGTCATCGAGGTCGAACGCGACCAGCGACACCGTGGCGTCCGTGCGATCCGCCCGCTCGAGCTCGGCGGGCGCGGCCTGTTCCCACCCGCGCCGGTTCAGCAGCGACGTCAACGGGTCGATCACGGCCTCTTGGCGCAGCCGGTCGGTGAGGCGCACGATCCGCCGCGTCATCTTGCGCAGCACGCCCGCGACCGTCGTCCCGATCAGCACCAGCAGCGTCGCGTTGCCCCAGCTGATCGGATACGCCGGCGGCCCGAACAGCAGCATCGGCAGGTATGAGCACGCCGCGAGCAGCCCGATCATCACCAGCACATCGCGATCATCGGCCTGCAGCCCGAACCAGACCATCGCCATCATCATCAGCACGGAGTAGCCAGACGCGGCGCCGCCGGTGTTGGCCTGCATCAGCGTCAGCGCCGGGATTCCGGCGAAGCTGGCCAGGCGCCGCGCCCGCCGACACCGCGCGGGCAGCCCGGTGACCAGCAGCGGCACCACGCAGACGCCAAGCGCGCCGGCGAAGAACACGAATCGGTGCGAGGACCAGTGACTCGCGGTGGCGATCGCAACCGGCACGACATTGCCGGCGA
>JBEKRJ010000090.1:0-20496 GCA_049518835.1 Solirubrobacteraceae bacterium | reverse complement strand
CACCGCAGCGAAGCGCGACCTTAGCCACCTCCGGACCGGCTCCGCATATCCCACGGTGAGAAGCTCGGCTGGCAGCACCATCGCGACGCGCCCGGCAGGCTTCAGGAAGCCGCAGGCGTGAACCAGAAGCGCCGCCCAAGACGAAGCGAGTCCTGATAGACGTACCCCCTGGGCGAGGGCGGCTGCCGCCGCCCGTCTGCGCGTGTCGCCCCGATGCTCGTGGTAGCGAACGAACGGCGGATTTCCAACCACTGCGTCGACCCAGGGCAACCCGCCGTCTAGCTGGGCGGGGGTCGGCTGCTCAAAAAAGTCGCCAGCCGTGAGCGTGGCAGCGTGCCCTTCGGCTGCGAGAAGGCGACGCGTCTCGTCCAGAGACTCGGGGTGTAGATCCATGCCACGGAGCTGACGCTCCACAGCGCGGGCGTCGGCATCAAACCCAGCGAGACGGCGCGCCGCCGCCAGGAGGAATACGCCTTCCCCGCACGTCGGGTCAAGCACAGTCGCGTCGCGCCGACCCGCGGTGGCCCAAGTGACCAGAAAGTCAGCGATGGCCGGCGGCGTGAAGAAGGCGCCGCGCAGCTTGCGCAGCCGTGCGCTGTCGCCCTCCAGGAACCGTTCCATCGCGTGCCCGAGGCTACCTGCCCGGTCGGTCGAGTTCATGCCCTACAGCTCTCCCGAACTCGACGCCCCTGGCTAAACCCGGCGGCGGGTCACTGGAGCCAGTGGATGAAGCTGTCGTATGGTGGGCCGGCGGCGATCAGCTGGTCGAGCGACTCGACCAGCGGCCCGATCGACGCCGGGCCTTGTGGGAAGCGCCTGGGGTTGAGAATCGCGATCCCGCAGTGTTGTCGGTTCTGGCTGCGGTATCGACGATCGAGCTCGAGGAAGTCATCGCGGTTGTAGCTCGCGATCGCGCGCTGCGCCGCCTGCGCGTACTCGAAAACGTCCGCGTCGCGAAGCCCGCGCAGGTCGCGACGCTCTGTGATCGCTTCGACATCGCGATTGCGGCCGCGTAGCTGCTGGGCGACCGCGGCCGCGATCATCTCATCGAGCAGCAGCTTCACCGCGTGAGGCTCTGCTCACGCCAGCGCCGCTCGGCCGCATCGGCCCCGTCCTCGTTATCCCGTACGCGCTCATCGATCTCGTCGGGATATTCGCTGTAGTAGCCGACCGCGTCCCGTACCTGTCGGACGCTCAGCCCCGCCCATTCGGCTGTCGCCTCGATCGCCTCGTCGCCGTCGAGACGCGTCGAGTGCAGGGCGCCGATGATCTCCCACACGTCCGGCCCGGCGGCCAGGCCGGCGCGTCGGCCGGTCGGCCCGTCTCGGAACACAATCCCGGGGTGGTCGTCCATCCGCACGCCCTCATCGATGTAGCGCTCCGCTAGCCGCGACTTGTTCAGCCCCGCGCGGGTGCCGCGGCGTTCGAGGCGATCCACCACGCCCGCGGCCAGACGTGCGGAGAACTGGCGTGCGGCAGCCATGTCGGACAGTGTAACGCGGGTTGACACGTGGTGCCTCGGCGTCAAGCACGTGATCGGACCGAAGCGGATGAACAGGCGCGAGCTCAACGCGTTGAGGCGTGAGTGCTACGCGCCGTGGCGGTCGCAAGGAATCGGGATTCCGCTCGAACTGGCGCAGCACCTGGTGCTCGGCGCTGTCGAGTTCGCGCGAGGGCTCGGCTTCGAGCCGCACCGCGATTTCAAGAGTGCCCGCGCTGCGCTCGGCAGCTGGGAGGGTCCGAGCGCGATCACGTTCGGGATGAACGGCAAGCCGCACTACCTCAACGGTCCCTCCGAAGATCCCCAGCGCGTGATCGGCACGCTCGAGCGCACTGTTGGTCCGGGAGGCTTCAACTACACGGTGTCGCTGGGCCATGCAGACGATCTCGGCGACGACTACCGTTACACAGCTGTCCTCACCGACCGCGACGGCTACCTGAGCGACGCCGCATCGGGCCTCGCTGCCAACCCAGGTGACCGTCGCGTCCGCGGTCTCGCGTCGCCGCGGTCGCGATCCCAAAGGGACGGCTGACGTCCTGGAGGCGGCCAGACGCGAATGCAATCGTGCCCCCGAGTTGCGAGATCGTCGTCGAGCCAAGCTCCGGCACACGTTCGCCTCGATCCTCGTGGCGATCGGCAGAGATCCGACATACGTGATGGCGCAGCCCGGGCACGCCGACCCGGCGTTCACGCTTCGCGTCTACGGCCACATGATGCGCCGGAGCGAGCCCGAGCGCGAGGCGCTCAAAGCGCTCGTGGAAGGTCGAGTTCTGCCAGGGAATAGCCAGGGAACGGCATTTCCGCCCACCTGGATGCCCCCAACGGCCGCTTCTGAGCAACAGAAAAGCTGAAAAGCCCCGGCATAGCGGGGCTTTTCTACATCGGGGCGCCCGGATTTGAACCGGGGACCTCACCGACCCGAACGGTGCGCGCTACCAGGCTGCGCCACGCCCCGATTGAACCCAGTATTCCATAGCCCGCCCCGCCCCGCCCCGACCGGCGCCGACCGGCGGGATCCCGGCGCCGCGGCGCAACGCGGGCGCATCCGCGCGCGGGTGGGGGCGGCAGTCACGCGACACAGACGGCACCTGACGAGCGCCGCTGCAAACGCCTCCATACCCGCGTACTCCAGACCGATCGTCCATCCGTCGACGTCGAACGTGTCGATCGGGCGCGTTTGCAGCGAAAATGCCGCGCGGAGCGAAACTATCGAGCACCCGTCGTTGTGACCGTCCGGTCAACGCGGCATACTTGATGACATGTAGTAGATCTCAAAGGAGGACTAGGACCAATGGCCAATCACCTGACGCCCACCGAGCTGGCGAGAGAATGCGGCATGGAGCGCCGAGATGTCATCGTCAAGTGCGTCGCGATGGGCGTCCCGATCTTCAACGGTAGGATCGACAAGACCCTCTTCCTCTCGAACCTAGGCGAGCTGCCCGGTTCCCAGCAACCACAGGCCGCCACCGCCTGACCTCGGCACCCGCCAGCGCCGCACTGCGCCTAGTCTTGCGCCGACTGGCGCAGTAGCGTCGATGTCGTTTGCTCGAGGATCTTGCGCCACGCGCGGGTCTTCTCGCGCTCGGCTTCGAAGTGCTTGATCACCTTCCGTACCCGCGTGGCGGAGATTTCAACCCCGTGCCGTGCGCAGATCTCCTTGAACCGCGGATAGTCGTGGGCAAGCTTGAGCGTGACCGACTGGAAGCCATGTCGGGCGATGTCGACGCGCGAGGTGAAGTTCATCACGCTGGTCTGGAACATCAGCTCATCGTTGGGTTCTGGCTCGATCAGAATGATGTCGGCGCCCGGGTAGCGGTCCTCCCAGCTGCGCGCGAGCTCGTGCAAGCGCTGATAGGCGAGCAGCTTGAACGTCTGGTAGCCGATCTGCGGGAACCCCATGTCCGAGACGCGGCGCGCGCGCGAGCCGGTGATCGTCGGGATCCGGCGCTCGAAGTCGTTGACGTACGGAACCAACGGGTTGACGACGACGATGAACTTGGCTCCTGCCTCGACGGCGATATCGAGGTTCGTGGTCGAGAGGATGCCGCCGTCGATCAGCTCGCGATCCTTGATCTTGACCGGCTTGTAGAGCATCGGCAGCGCGCTCGACGCGCTGACCGCCCGCGAGATCGGCACATCGTCCCAATCCTCGGCTCCGAACACGATCCGCTCGCACGTGTCCAGGTCGGTGGCCGCCAGGTACAGCTCGTTGGGCAGCAGCCGAAAGTCGTCGGTGCGATCGGGATCGGAGAGGATCTGGCCCACGTAGCGCTCGATTCCATCGCCCGAGTACAGGCCCGACGGCAGCGCCTCGGCCAGCCCGAGCGCGATGTCGACCGCCGACAGCTGGCGGATATCGACCGCCAGCCTGCGCGCCAACCGGGCGATCCGCAACGGCAGCAGCACGCTCTTGGTGATGAACTCCGAGTAGTTGGGCCGCAACAGCGAGCTCGCCCTCGCATCTGGGAACGTCGTCGGCACCTGCTGGACGATGACCCGCATCATCTCCTCGGGCGTGACGCCGTTCGCGACGGCAGCAGCAACGAACGCGCCGGCGCTCGTGCCGACATAGACGTCGAACTCGTTGACCGTGCGGTTGACCGACAGCAGATCGAGCGCTCGCAGCGCACCGATCTCATACACCCCGCCGGTGAAGCCTCCGCCGCCGAGCACGAGCGCCGACTTAGAGCGTGGCGCGCGCCGGCGCGACACCGATTCCCTCGTGCCACCGGCGGGGCGATCCGTCGCTCCGGTGTCGAGCTTGACGACCTTGCCCATTTCTCCACGCCATTCTAAGCCGAGCGCGCGGCAAAAGACCGAATCTTTCCGGGCGGCCGCGTGTTGTACGCCACGATGAGGGCCCTGGCCACGCTGGCCGCCGCGGGGGCGCTGCTGATCGCATCCGCGGCTGGCGCGACTGCTGCGCCTCGGCGTCAGCTCGCCACCGCGCAGCGAACGCTGAACGATGCGCTCTCGCAGGGGATGCAGCAGGACGGCAGCGGAGGCGGCGCCGACGTCGTCGATCTCGACACGGGCCAGGCCTTGTTCTCCTGGTCGCCGGACGTCGGCCGGGTGCCCGCCTCGGTCGAGAAGCTGTACACGACCGCGACCGCACTGCTGCGCTTCGGCCCCACCGCGACCCTGACCACGTCGGTGCTCGGGAAGGGCTGGCGCGACGCGCGGGGAATCTGGCACGGCACCCTCTACCTGCGGGGCGGGGGGGATCCGACGTTCGGATCGGCCGCGTTCGACCAGGCATGGTACGGGACCGGCGCGACCGTCCAGCGCCTGGTCGCCAACCTCGTCGCGCAAGCCGGCATCAGGGGCCTGCGCGGGGGAATCGTCGGCGACGGCTCCTATTTCGACACGTTGCGCGGCACGCCCTACTCCGGATACAGGCGCAACATCTACAACGAGGGGCTGCTCAGCGGCCTGTCCTACGACGCCGGCTTCGTCGACATCGGCGAGACGACGTTCCAGCCCCGGCCCGTCTTGTTCGCCGCGCAGCAGTTCCTCGGGGCGCTGCGCACCGGCGGCGTCGGCGTTCCCGCGGCGACGCCGGTCAAGACCGGGCGCACGCCAACCGGCGCGAGGCTGCTTGCGACGGTCGCGTCACCGCCGATCGCACAGCTGGTCCAGCTGACCAACACGCCGTCTGACAACTACTTCGCCGAGACCCTGCTCAAGGACCTTGGCGCCAGTTTCGGCGCGGGCGGGACCACCATGGCCGGCGCGGCGGTGGTGCGGGCGCAGCTGCAGAGCGCGTTTGGCATCGCGCCCCAGCTCGTCGACGGCTCGGGCCTCTCCAGCAGCGACTCGACCAGCCCCGACCAAGTCGTAACGCTGCTCACGCAAATGGCCGGCAATCCAGACTTCGTCAACTCGCTTGCCGTCGCCGGCGAGACCGGCACGCTCGAGCATGAGATGCAGGGGACGGTCGCCCAGGGACGCTGCCACGGCAAGACCGGCACCCTCTCGAACGTCGCCAACCTCGCGGGCTACTGCACCGCCGAGGACGGCCATACGATCGCGTTCGCCTTCCTGATGAACGGGGTCGGCGACACCGACTACACGCACAACCTCGAAGCCACGATGGCCACCTCGCTGGCGGCCTACGACGGCTGATCGCCGTCGAGCAGCACGCGCATGCCGTCCTCGTCGATCACCGCGATGCCGAGCCGCTCGGCCTGGGCGAGCTTGGTGCCCGGGCTCGCGCCGGCCAGCAGATAGTCGGTCTTGCGCGATACCGACCCCGTCACGCGACCTCCCGCGGCGACGATCAGCTCAGTCGCGTGCTCGCGCGTGAGCGCCGGCAGCGTCCCGGTCAACACAAAGCTCTTGCCGGCCAGTGGACCCTCGCCGGGCGGCGGTCCCTCGTCGGCAAGCGTGAGTCCCACCGCGCGCAGATCCTCGATCAGCGCCCCCATCTGCTGGTCGTGCAGCTGCGAGTGAATCGTGACAGCCATCTTGGGCCCAACCCCGGGCGTCTGCTCGATCTCCTCCGCGTTCGCCGCCAGCAGCGCATTGATCGTCCGGAAGTGCTGCGCCAGATTGCGACCGGTGACAAAGCCGACCTCCTCGATCCCGAGCGCGAACAGGACCCGCCCGAACGGCTGACGCTTGGAGGCCTCGATCGCTGCCACGAGCTTCTCGGCCGAGACCTTGCCGAAGCCGGTCTGGGCGGCGATCCGCTCCGCGTCCAGCCGGTAGAAGTCGGCAGCGGTCCGGACCCATCCGAGTTCCATGAACAAGCTCACCTGCTTCTCGCCGAGCCCGTCGATGTCCATCGCGCCGACAAAGTGCTTGAGCAGCTGCCAGCGCCTGCCCGGGCAGTCGCGGTTTGGACAGCGGGTGAACACCGAGTCCTCCGGCTTGACCGTCGGGGTGTGGCAGATCGGGCACTGGTCGGGCGGTCGCGGTGGCGCGGGCCGCTGCGCACGCTCGGCCACGTGCGGAGCAGGCGAGAGCACCTGCGGGATCACGTCACCAGCCCGCAGGACGATCACCTCCTCACCCTCCCTGATGTCCTTACGCGCCAGGTCCTCCTCGTTGTGCAGCGTCGCCAGCTTGATCGTCACGCCCGCGACCTGCACCGGCTCGAGCATCGCATACGGGTGCAGATCGCCGAACTTTCCCGGGTTCCAGCCGATCTGCCTGAGCTTGGTGACGGCGGTCGTCGGTGGGAACTTCCACGCGATCGCCCACCGCGGCTCGCGCCCGACGACACCCAGCCGTCGTTGCAGCTCGAACTCGTCGACCTTGACCACGACGCCGTCGATCTCGAACTCGAGCGACCCGCGGCGCTCCTCCCAGGCCCGGCACTGCGCGACCACCTGGTCCTCGGTGTCGAGCATCTTGACGTCTGGATGGACCGGGAAGCGGTGCTCGCGCAGCCACTGCAGCGCATCCCAGTGCGCGTCGAAGCTGATCCCGTCCGTCGCCCCGATCGCATAGCACCACAGAGACAAGGGTCGCTCCGCGGCCAGCTTCGGGTCCAGCTGGCGAATCGTCCCCGCCGCCGAGTTACGCGGGTTCATGAACGTCGACAGCCCCGCTTGCGCGCGCCGCTCGTTGAGCGCCGCGAAGTCCGGCAGCGACATGTACACCTCGCCGCGAACCTCGATCAGCTCCGGTGGCTCATCGATCTCCAAGCGCAGCGGGATCGCCGGAATCGTGCGCAGGTTGTGGGTCACGTCCTCGCCGACCTCGCCGTTGCCGCGCGTCGCGCCTCGCTCGAACAGGCCTTTGCGGTACAGCAGCGAAATCGCAAGCCCGTCGATCTTCGGCTCGGCGACGAACGCAAACCGCGGGTCCTCGATTCCCTCCCGCGCGAGATGGTTGCGCATCCGCTGGATCCACGCCCGTAGCTCATCGCTCGAGTGCGCGTTGGCCAGCGACAGCATCGCCTGCGGGTGGCGGACCTTGTCCAGATCGCCGACCGGCTCGCCGCCGATCCGCTGTGTCGGCGACTCGGGCGTTACCAGCTCAGGGTGCTCGGCCTCGATCGCACGCAACTCGTTGAGCAACGCATCGTAGGCGTCGTCGCCGATCTCAGGATCGTCGAGCACGTAGTAGCGGTAGCCGTGATAGTCGAGCAGCCTGCGCAGCTCCGCGGCACGCGCGGCGGGATCCGGCGCGGCGGGGTTCATAGCCCCTCCCACAGCCCCTCCCTCAAAGCCCTCCCTCACTGCCCGGCCTCCCTCACTGCTCCACCTCCCTCGCCGCGGGCGCGATCAGCCGCCCGAGGTCGTGGCGCGCAAGCGTCGCCAGGCCGTCCCGATCGGTGAGATCAAAGTGGATCGGCGTGACCGCGATCTTGCCATCAGCGACCGCCGCGAGGTCGGTGCCGGTCTCATCGGCCTCATAGCTCGCGTCGCCATAGATGCGATACAGGCGCCGCCCGCCGGCGCCCTCGTCAATCAACGCGAGCTCGTCGCGATACAGGCGCTTGCCGAGCCGTGCGACCTCGACGCCATCCGGGCGTCCGCCCGGCACGTTGACGTTCAACAGCGTCCCGGCCGGCAGCGGCACGTTTTCGAGCTCCGCTACCAGGCGCGCGGTGAAGTCGGCCGCGACGCCGAATTCAAACGCCTCGCCGATCCGGAAGTCCAGCTCCAGGGCGTTGGACTGCTGGGAGACGGCAATCCCCGGCAGCCCGAGCACGATCGCCTCCAGCGCGGCCGCGACGGTTCCCGAATACGTGATGTCGTCGCCAAGGTTCGAGCCGTGGTTGACGCCGGACACGACCAGCTCCGCCTCGAATCCCTCGACCAGACCAAGGCGGGCAAGCCGGACGCAGTCGACGGGCGTGCCGTCGGTCGCATAGCCGACCGTCCCGTCGCCAAACGGCACCTCCTGCACCCACAGCGGCCGGCGCGTCGTGATCGAGCGCGCCATCGCCGAGCGGTTGCCGTCGGGCGCAATCACTGCCAGTTCGATTCCCGGCAGCGCCAGCAGCGCCTTACGCAGCGTCCGCAGCCCCGCGGCCCCGATCCCATCGTCGTTGGTCAGCAGCACCCGCATCGCGAATGATGCTAGACCGGCACGCGGCGGTGCACCGGTCGCGCCCGCCGGTCGAGCGCGCGCGCGATGTGAGCCACGACGCTGAGCGGCTCGTACACGAGCGCCCGCCCGGTGATCCGGATCACCTGATAGCCGGCGTCCTGCAGCACCATGTCCCGCCGGCGGTCGCGCTCGAACGCCAGGCGATGCCCATGGAAGTCGTAGCTGTCGAGCTCGACGATCAGCCGCTGCGCCGCCCACAGGAAGTCGACCTCACACCCGGCCACGGTCGCATTGAGAACCGGTTGGGGCAGTTGCGCGTCGCGCAGCAGCTTGCGCATCCGTCGCTCGCCCCCGGAACGCGTCAGCGCCGGTCCGCCTTCGGATCGCAGAAATCTACGCATCCGGGCGGCGCACCGGCGGCCGCGCGAGCGCTCGAGCGCCCGCTCGAGCTCGCCGTCATCCAGCAGCCGTCTGGCACGAGCCTCGGCGACCGCACGCTCGAGCTCGGCGTACCCGGCCTCGAGCGCAAGGTCGATCAGCGTCCGCGCTGGGCTCGTGACCGGCAGGCCGCCGCGGAGCCGGACATCCTGCTCGTCGATTGCGGCGACCCAGTGCAACCTCACGCCCTGCTTGGGGCGGCACCGCCGGCCGACCAGCGTCACCTCGACGTCCGCCGGCGGTCGCGCGATCAGCGACCACATGTGCGCGGCTGAGCGGTGCGAGATCACCGCCCGGTCGCCGCAGGCAAGCAGCGCCGCGGTCTCGTCCGCAAGCGGCGCCAGCGCGAGGTGCCCCACGACATATACACCACGGTGCCTGCGGTGCAGCGAGCCGACTCGCAGCTGTCGTTTGACAACGTTCGACCCAACCCCCTCGGCCACGAGCTGCGCTCGCTTCACCAGCCCGGCCTGAGGCGTCGCCAACCTCGCGCTCACGGCCTCCGCCGACTCCCGGCGGCCGTCCGCAGCCGGAACAACGTTACGCGCTAAATGCGCGCCGCCGCCGCTGTCACGTTGTGGCCGGCATCCAGCCAGCCTCGATCATCGCAGCTCATGGTCCGCAGCATGCCGCGCGAACCGCCCACCCCGGCCGCCGCGGCCCGCATTTTCACCGACGCGTGACACCCGCGACGCAAGCCTGACACACCCGTCACGGATTCAACACACGCGCCCCGCCGTACCCGACGCCGGCGAGGTACAGCCCGTGCGCCGGCGCCGTCGGCCCCGCCTGCGAGCGCGGCTGCCCCTCCAACAGCGCCAGGAAGCTCGACAGCGGCCGCCGGCCGCCGGCGACCTGCAGCATCGTCCCGACCAGCACGCGGTTCATCTGCCGCATGACCCGCCCCATCAACGCCACCAGCCCCAGCCCCAGCCGCGCCACCCCCACCAAACCGCCACCGCGCCACATGCACCTCGCGCGAGAACCGCACATGGTCGGTCTCGGTCGGCGTGAACGCCGTGAAGTCGTGCGTCCCGACCAGCGCCGCCGCACACGACTCGAGCAGCCCCAGGTCCAGCCGCCGGCGCCAGTGCAGGGCACGTCCCCGCTCCAGCGCCCCCCGCGCCGGCCGCGCGAGCACCCGGTAGCAGTAGGCCCGCGAGGTCGCATCCCGCCGCGCGTCAAACCACACCTCCGCCTTCGAACACGACAGGACCGCGACGTCGCCGGGCAGCAGCGCGTTGAGCCCGGCCACCGCCACCGCCGGCCCGGCGTAGCTGGCCACCTGGCCCCACGCATGCACGCCGGCATCCGTGCGGCCCGCGACGGTCAGCCGGCCATCCCCAGCGGCACGACGATCGCCGCCGCGCCCTGCCCCAAGCCCGAGCAGCACCGCCAACGCCCGCTCGACCTCCCCTTGCACCGTTCGCTGTCCGGGCTGGCGCGCCCATCCGGCAAACGCGCCCCCGTCGTACTCCAGCAGCAGCCGGGCCCTCAGCTCAGCTACCTGAAATCCTCACACGGCCCCCAGGCACAGCCCGGCAGGCCGTCAGACCAGCTCCAACAGCACCATCTCGGTCGCATCGGAGCGACGCGGACCGAGCTTCAGGATCCGGGTGTAGCCGCCGGGCCGCTCGGAGTACCGCGGCGCGACCTCCTCGAACAGCTTGTAGACCGTGAACTTGTCCTGGCCGAGCTCTGACAGCGCCTGCCGGCGGGCGTGCAGGTCGCCGCGCTTGGCGAGCGTGATCAGCTTCTCGACCTCGGGCTTGACCGCCTTGGCCTTGATCTCGGTCGTGCGGATCCGCTCGTGCTGGATCACCTCCTTGCAGAGGTTCATCAGCAGCGCCTTGCGGTGCGCGGAAGACCGGCTGAGTTGATATCGCTGACGTTGATGGCGCATGTCAAAAGACCCGATCGACCCGCAGACCTTACTCGTTTCGCAGCCCAAGACCCCGCGCGTGCAGCGTCTCGATCACTTCGTCGATCGACTTCTTGCCGAAGTTCGGGATCGCGTTGAGCTCGGACTCGGTCTTGGAGACGAGATCGCCGACCGTCTGGATCCCGGCGCGCTTGAGGCAGTTGTAGGAGCGGACGCCGAGCTCGAGCTCTTCGATCAGGATGTCGTCCATCGCGTTGGGCTGGCGCGCCGGCGCGCCGACGGTGCCCGACGCCGCCAAGCCGGGCTCCAAGGCCCCGGTCGCGTTGGTATCGCGCAGCTCGACCACGCGATCGGCGTCGGTGAAGATCGCCAGCTGCGAGATCAGGATCTCGGCCGCCTCGCGCAGCGCCGCGTGCGGGTCGATCGAGCCGTCGGTCTCGATGTCGAGCGTCAGCTTGTCGTAGTCGGTCCGCTGCCCGACACGAGCCTGCTCGACGTTGTAGGCGACGCGCCGAACCGGCGAGAAGATCGAGTCGATCGGGATCACGCCGATCGGCTGGTCGGGCGACTTGTTCTCCTCGGCGGGGCGATATCCGCGTCCCCGGCCGATCGTCAAATACACCTCGAGCTTGGTCTTCTTCTCCAAGGTCGCGATGTGGGCGTCGGGGTTGAGGATCTCGACGCCCGACGGCAGGTCGATGTCCTTGG
This sequence comes from Solirubrobacteraceae bacterium, assembly GCA_049518835.1. Classification (GTDB taxonomy): domain Bacteria; phylum Actinomycetota; class Thermoleophilia; order Solirubrobacterales; family Solirubrobacteraceae; genus Palsa-465. The sequence continues at coordinate 8,962 of JBEKRJ010000090.1, read as the reverse complement.
CGGTGATGTCGCCGGGCCCGGTAACGACTAGCGGCGCCTCGATCTCGGTCGCGTCGGAGTGCATCCGGCAGACGATCCCCTTCAAGTTCAGGACGATGTCCGTGACGTCCTCCTTGACGCCCCGGATCGTCGAGAACTCGTGCGCGACTCCCTCGATCCGCACGCTCGTGACCGCCGCCCCCGCCAGCGACGACAACAGCACGCGACGGAGCGAGTTGCCAAACGTATAGCCGAAGCCCCGGTCGAGCGGCTCGATCGTGAACGAGCCTCGGTTGTCGTCGACGGATTCGCTGGAGATTCGGGGGACTTGGAAGTCGAGCATCGGGGTCGGTCCTAACGTCGTGGGTTCCCTGCCGCCGGCGGGCGGCTGACAGCGCCACGCACGCAACGACGCGCCGCGCGGCTGGAAGCTTGCTTGTCTACTTCGAGTAAAGCTCGACGATCAGCTGCTCTTGGACCGGGGCGGCGATCTCGCGCCGCTCGGGCTTGCGGAGCACCTTGGCCGTGAGCGAGTCGTGGTCGGCCTGCAGCCATGCGGGCACCTGGCCTGTCAGCTCGGTCGCGTCGCGGATCACCTGACCGGCGGTGGAGCGCGTATGAATCGCGATCACGTCTCCGTCGCGCAGCTGGTAGCTGGGGATGTTCACGCGGCGACCGTTCACGGTCCAGTGGCCGTGCAAGATCAGCTGGCGCGCCTGACGCCGCGAGGCGGCAAAGCCGAGTCTGACGAGCACGTTGTCGAAGCGGCACTCGAGCATCCGCAACAGGTTCTCGCCGGTGATCCCGCCCTGCCGCGAAGCCTTGTCGTAGTAGATCCGGAACTGCTTCTCGAGCACGCCGTAGTAACGCTTGGCCTTCTGCTTTTCGCGCAACTGGACCCGATACTCGCTCTGCTTCTGGCGTCCGCGGCCGTGCTCCCCCGGTGGGTAGGAGCGCCGCTCGACGCCGCACTTGTCGGTCAGGCAGCGCTCGCCCTTCAAGAACAGCTTCTGGCCCTCGCGGCGGCACTGCTTGCACTGGGCCTCGTGGTCGCGCGCCATCAGACACGCCTCCGCTTGCGCGGCCGACAGCCGTTGTGCGCCTGCGGGGTCACGTCCTTGACGCCGGTCACCTCCAGGCCGGCGGCCTGCAGCGAGCGGATCGCCGTCTCGCGGCCAGAGCCGGGGCCCTTGACGAACACCTCCACCTTCTGCAGCCCGTGCTCGATCCCCTTGCGCGCGGCCGCGTCCGCGGTCACCTGAGCGGCGAACGGAGTCGACTTACGCGAGCCCTTGAACCCGGCACCGCCGGCGGACTCCCACGCGATCACGTTGCCCTCGCGGTCGGTCAGCGACACGATCGTGTTGTTGAACGAAGTCTTGATGTGCGCCTGGCCGATCGGGATGTTCTTGCGAACGCGCCGGCGACCGCGCTGAGGCCTGCGGGGAGCTGGCATCTACTTCTTGCCCGCCTTCTTCTTGCCGGCGACCTGCATCCGCTTGGGCCCCTTGCGCGTGCGCGCGTTGGTCTTGGTGTTCTGGCCGCGCACGGGCAGCCCGCGACGGTGGCGCAGGCCCCGATAGCAGCCGATCTCCTGCAGGCGCTTGATGTTCTGCGAGCGCTCGCGGCGCAGGTCGCCCTCGACCGTCAGCGAGCCGTCGATCGCGTCGCGCAGCTTGACGACCTCTTCCTCGGTGAGGTCGCGCACATACGTGTCGGGTGAGATGCCGAGCTCGGCGAGTAGCTGGTTGGACGTCGGGCGTCCGACGCCGTAGATGTAGGTCAGCCCGATCTCGACCCGCTTGTTGAGGGGAATGTTGACTCCGGAGATTCGCGCCATCAGCCCTGCCGCTGCTTGTGTCGCGGGTTTGAGCAGATCACCAGCACCCGCCCGTTGCGGCGGATGATCTTGCACTTTTCACACATCGGTTTGACCGAGGGTCGTACTTTCACGCGCGTTCGCTTCGCTCTCTCAAAATTCTGTTGCACTGGACCCGGCGGCCCGGCTCTGGCGACCGCCTGGGGTCGCCGCTACCGCGCCGCGGATGGCACTGAACGCACGAACGTGGCGCTCAGAGCCCAACGAGCGATCTTAGCAGGGGGGTTTGCCCGCTGCGCTCTGCGCGCCCTGGCCCCGGCTCGGAGCGGGCGCCGGAGAGCTGCCCGGATGCCCGGTTCAGGCAGCCGCGCGACCGCCATCAGCCTCGTGCCACGGCGTCAGGATGCGCGGCCCGTCGCCGGTGATCGCGATCGTGAACTCGAAGTGCGCCGCCAGCGAGCCGTCCTGGGAGTAGATCGCCCAGTGGTCTTCGCCGACGCGGACGGCGTGCCGGCCGGCGGTGACCATCGGCTCGACCGCGAGCACCATCCCCTCCTCGAGCAGCACGCCCGTGCCGGGCGCGCCGTAGTTGGGGATCTGCGGCTCCTCGTGCATGCTGCGCCCGATCCCGTGGCCGACGAGCGTGCGCACGATCGACAGCCCGGCCGCTTCGACGTGCTGCTGGACAGCGTGCGACACGTCGCCGAGGCGGTTGCCGGCGCGGCACTGCGTGACCGCGCCGAACAGCGACTCTTCGGTCGTCTTGAGCAGCTTGTGCGCGATCGGCGTAATCGGCCCGACCGCGAACGTGCGCGCCGCGTCGGCGACCCAGCCGTCGCGCACGACGCCGACGTCGACCGAGATGATGTCGCCCTTGGCGAGCTTGTAGGAGCCCGGGATCCCGTGCACGATCATCGCGTTGGGCGACGTGCAGATCGAGCCGGGGAAGCCCCGGTAGCCCTTGAACGCCGGCTCTGCCGCTTGCGAGCGGATGAACTTCTCGGCCGCCTGGTCGAGCTCACGCGTCGTCACGCCCGGCCTGATCTTGCCGGCGAGAAGGTTCATCGTGCGGACCAGGATCGCGCCCGCCGCGGCCATCCGCTCGATCTCCTCGGGGCTCTTCTTGATGATCACGGCGTCAGACGTTCTCCTCGAGGCGCAACGTCGCGATCACCGCGCGGATGTGGTCGTGCACCTCGACCGGGGTGCGAGTTCCATCGATCCGCCGCATCAGCCCCTGCTCGTCGTAGTACTCGACCAGCGGCTCAGTCTGATCATGGTAGACGCGCAGCCGGTTGCGAATCACGTCGGGCTGGTCGTCGTCGCGCTGGATCAGCCGCGATCCGTCCTGGTCACAGACGCCCTCGTGCTTCGGCGGGTCGAACTCGACGTGGTAGTTGTGGCCCGACTTGACACACACGCGCCGGCCCGAGAGGCGGCGGATCAGCTCCTCGTCGGGGACGTCGATCAGCAGCGCGGTCGTGATCCGCCGCGCGAGCTCCGCCAGCATCCTGTCGAGTGCCCTCGCCTGCTCGAGCGTGCGCGGAAAGCCGTCGAGGATGAACCCGTCGAGCGCGTCCTCCTCCTGCAGACGCTCGGATGCCATCGCCACGATCAGCGCGTCGGGCACGAGCTCACCGGCGTCCATGTACTGCCGAGCCTGCTTGCCGAGGTCGGTTCCTTCCTTGACGTTGACCCGCAGCATGTCACCGGTGGAGATGAACGGCAGCTGGAAATCGTTGCGCAGGCGATCGGCCTGCGTGCCCTTCCCGGCCCCTGGCGGGCCGAACAGAATGAGGTTGAGCTCAGACACTACGAACGCACTGTATCGGGACCCGGCGCGTTCGTGGGTTCAATGCGCGCACGCGTGCGGGGCGCCGGATTGCGGCCACGCGGGCCGGCATCCATGCCGGCCCTGAGTAACCTGCCTTGCCCCTCTGAACGGCCCCATCGCTGCCGTGCAAGGTGTCGCGCCCGCGCTTCCCTTAGGTGATCCGTGACACGCCGCGTCGACAACGGTAGAAGCTGGCGCTGGGCTTCGCACCAGGGAACGACCCCAGTGTTTGCTGCGGGCAAGTCGCGTTGCCGGCGGACGTCGGCAAGCGCCGGTGCAGGCACAATCAGCCGGCGCCGGCGGCGCGTGTGCAAGGATCTCCCGTGGCGACCGAGCTTCGCCCCAGGCAACCACCCCAGGGTTTTGCTCCCGGACGGCCCGGTCCCGGGGGAACTCAGCACACCAGCTTCCTGGGTATAACGAATACATGAGCGGGTTGCGCGACAGACGCGGGCGTGCGGAGCGAGGCAGCGCGGGACTGCTCGAGCGAGACGCGACGCTGCGGGCGATCGATGCGGTGCTCGGCGCGACCACGGCGTCGAGCCCGTCGGCACCCGCCGGCGCCCGCGAGCTGCGGCGCGGGCTGGTGATCGAGGGGCACGCGGGAATGGGCAAGACGCGACTGCACGAAGCCGCCCTCGACGCGGCGCGCGCGGCCGGGATGCGCGCGGTCCGAGCGGCAGGGGCCGAGCTCGAGCGCAACCGCGCATTCGGCGTCGCCGGGCAGCTGCTGGGATCGCTGCTCAACGACTTCCCCGACGCCGCCAGAGCTGAGCTGCTCGCGCACGCGCCACCCCGTGTGCGGATCCTGGCGGGGCTTGCGTCCGATCCGTCTTCCGATGATCCGAGCGGCGACCTCGCGCTGTCGCACGGCCTGTACACGCTGCTGGCGACGGCGCCGTGCCAGCGGCCGACCCTGATCACGATCGACGACCTGCACTGGTGCGACTCCGACTCGCTCGAGTTCGTCGGCTACCTGCTGCACCGTCTCGACGAGCTGCCGTTCGCGCTCGTGATGACCCGGCGACCGGGAGTCGGCGAGGAGGCCGCCGAGATCCTCGACCACATCGTCGCCCACCCGCGCGTCCGCGTCGAGGCGCTGTCGCCGCTCGGCCCCGGGGCGGTCGCGGTGCTGACTCGGGACGCGATCGGACCGCGAGCCGACGCGACGCTGATCGACGTCTGCCGCCGCGTGACCGCCGGCAACCCCTTCTATCTGCGCGAGCTGCTGCTGGCGCTCGCGCAGGAGCCGCGGATGTCGAGCGACGCGCTGACCGAGCACGCGCGCTCGCTCGCCCCCGATGCCGTCACGCGCGCGCTGCGGGTCCGCGTCGGGCGTCTCAGCTCAGACGCGGGGGCGCTGGCCCGCGCGGTCGCGATCCTCGGCGACGATGTGCCGCTGCGCCTCGCGGCGCAGCTCGCCGGCCTGACGACGCCGCGGGCGGCGAGCGCCGCCGACGCGCTTGCCGCGGTCGAGGTGCTGCTGGCACGAGAGCCGCTGCGGTTCGTGCACCCGCTCGTTCGCCATGCGATCGAGCGCGACGTGCCCGCATCCCAGCGGGCGTCGCGCCATCTCGACGCGGCCCGGTTGCTGGACGCCGACCTCGCCGACACCGAGCAGGTCGCGGCGCACCTGCTGCTCGGCCGCGCGCAGGACGACCCGTGGGTGGTGTCGAAGCTGCGCGCCGCGGCGCGCGCGGCGCGGTCGCGCGGGTCCGCCGCACCGGCGGTGCGCTACCTCGAGCGCGCGCTCGAGGAGCCGCCGCGCGGCGATGCGCGCGCTGCCGTGCTCGCCGAGCTGGGCGCGGCCGAGACGGCGGTGGGCTTGCCGGCGGGCGCCGCCCACCTCGGCGCGGCTCTCGAGGCGACCTCCGATCCGCTCGGGCGGGCACAGCTCGCGCTGCTGCGCGGTCGCGCGCTCGACGGCCAGGGCCGCCATGCCGATGCCGCGAGCGCGTACGACGCGGGCGTGCGCGACCTTGGCGGCGAGCGGGCCGATCCGGCGGCGCTCGAGCTCGCGGACGTGCTCCACACCGGGTTCTTCGCGTCCGCGCTGATCGTGCCCGCGCTGCACGAGCGCGTCGGCCAGCGCCCCGCAGCAACCGTGGAGCGCACCCTGAGCGGCCCGCTCAGGCACGGCCAGCGACTCGCGCTGGCGCGCGCCGCCGCTCGCGCCACGCTCACCGGTCAGCCCGCGGACACCGTGCGCGAGCTGGCACGGCGCGCCTGGGACGAAGGCCGGCTGCTGGCCGGCGAATCCAGCGAGGGCGTCGGGTGGCGGCTGCTGAGCGCGGCGCTTGCGATCGCGGGCGAGCCCGAGCGGGCGATCGAGCTCGCCGGGGCTGCGCTCGAGGACGCCGGGCGACGCAACTCGCCCCTCGCCAGCGCCACCGCGAGCTACTGGCGAAGCGTGGCGCGCCTCCTGCAGGGAAACGTGACCGGCGCGCTCGAGGACCTCGAGCTCGCGCGTGACGCACGCCGCCTCGGCTGGCATCAGCATCGCCGCGGCGCCGCCGCGATCTACGCCAGGTGCCTGATCGAAACGGGCGAGCTGGCGGGCGCCGAGCTAGAGCTCGACGCCGACGGGCCGCTGGCGGCACCGCGCGACCTCGAGGACGCGATGCGGCTCGCCGCTCGCGCGGAGCTGCGGCTCGCTCAGCGCCGTCCCCAGGAAGCGCTGCACGACGCGCTCGCCGCCGGCCGCGCGCTCGGACCGGCGGTCCGCATGTCGAGTCTCGTGCCGTGGCGCACGACCGCGGCCCAGGCCGCGCTACTCGCCGGCGACGGCCCGCAGGCGCTCGAGCTGGCGCGCGCCGACGTCGAGCTCGCCCAGCGCAGCAGCGCGGTCTGCGCGCAGGTCCGCGCCTTGCGCGTGCTCGGGCTGTGCGAGCCGCCGCCAAGCGGCCTGCGCTCGCTCACGCGCGCGGTCGAGCTCGGCCGCACGCGACCTGAGCGCTTGGAGACGACGCGTGCGCTGCTGTCGCTGGGATCCGCGCTGCGCCGCGCAAACGAGCGCGCGGCCGCGCGCGAGCCGCTGACGGTTGCCGCCGACCGGGCCAAGCGCGGCGGCGCGATCATGCTCTACGAGCGCGCCCGCACCGAGCTGGCGGCCAGTGGCGCCCGCCCGCGCCGCACGCTGCTGCTCAGTGGGCCGCAGTCGCTCACCCCCAGCGAACGGCGAATCGCCGAGCTCGCCGCCTCCGGGCACAGCAACCGCGACATCGCGCGGGCGTTGTTCGTGACCCCCAAGACGGTCGAGTACCACCTCAGAAACGCCTACCGCAAGCTCGACATCGAAACCCGCCACGAGCTTTCCGACGCGCTGGCGAGCTGAGGCCCCCGCGCGCTGCTACTTGAGAAAGCCCTCGTAGTTGCGCATCATCAGCTGCGCCTCGAGCTGCTTCATCGTGTCCAGGGCGACGCCGATCACGATCAGGATCGAGGTACCGCCGAAGAAGAAGTTGGCGTTGGTCTGGTTGATGAGGATCGTCGGCAGCGCCGCGATCGCGGCCAAGAACAGCGCGCCGGGGAACGTCAGACGCGCGAGGATCCGGTCCAGGAACTCGGCTGTCGGCCGTCCTGGCCGCACCCCGGGGATGAAGCCGCCGTACTTCTTGAGGTTGTCGGCCTGGTCGACCGGGTTGAACGTGACCGCGGTGTAGAAGTAGGTGAAGACGATGATCAGCAGGCACTCGCCGAGCACGTAGTGCCACCCCTGGGGGCTGAAGAAGGTGGCGACGTGGGTGGCGAAGCTGTGGGTCCGGTTCTGTCCGATCAGCTGGCCGAGCGTCGGCGGGATCGCCATCACGCTGGCGGCGAAGATCACCGGGATCACGCCGGCCATGTTGACCCGCAGCGGCAGGTACGTCTGGCCGCCCTGGGTCATCCGGCGCCCGATCACGCGCTTGGCGTACTGGATCGGAATCCGCCGCTGGCCCTCCTGCACGAACACGACCGCGGCGACGACGCCGACCGCGATGAACGGCATGATCACGCGGAACACCTGGTCGGGGTTGGTCCACCAGGCGTGGATCCCGCTCGGGATCCGGGAAACGATGCTGGCGAAGATCAGCAGCGAAATTCCATTGCCGATCCCGCGCTGGGTGACCAGCTCGCCCATCCACATCAGCAGCACGGTGCCGGCGGTCAGCGAGATCACGATCAGCAGCACCTTGAACAGCGTGAAGTTCGCGATCAGGGTCACGCCGGCCTGCGCCTGGAAGCTTCGGAACAGGAACACGTAGCCGATCGACTGCGCGAACGCGAGCCCGACCGTCAGGTAGCGCGTGTACTGCGTGATCCGCGCCTGGCCGACCTCGCCCTCCTTCTGGAGCTTCTCGAGCGACGGCACCACCACCTGCAGCAACTGCAGGATGATCGAGGCGGTGATGTAGGGCATGATCCCGAGCGCGAAGATCGCGATCCGCCCGAGGCCGCCACCCGAGAACAGGTTCAGCAACCCGAAGATCCCGCTCGAACCGAGGCTCTTCTGGATCTGCGCGGCGGCGGATGCGCTGATCCCGGGCGCGGGGATGTGGGTGCCCAGCCGGTAAAGCGCCAGCAGTCCGGCCGTGAACAACAGCTTCGAGCGGATCTCACCGACCCTGAACGCGCCAAGGATCGTCGAGATCACCGCGCTAGCCCTCCGGCGCCTCGCGCCCGGAAACGATCACCTGGCAGCTGCCGCCGGCAGCCTCGATCCGCTCGCGCGCCGTCTGGCTGAACGCATGCGCGTGAACCGTCAACGGCTTGGTCAGCTCGCCCTTGGCGAGCACCTTCACCGGCACGCCCTTGCGCGACGCCATCCCTTTGGCCGCGAGCGCCTCGAGCGTGACCTCCTCGCCCGCCTCGAAGCGCGCCTCGAGCGCAACGAGGTTCACGGGCTGGGTGTGGGTGCGAAACGGCTCCAGCGGCATCGACTTCTTCATATGCGGGCCGCGCAACTTGCGCATCCGCATGTGAATCGGGTTCTGGCCGCCCTCGAACCGCGCGCGGCGCTTGGCGCCCGAGCGCGAGCCCCAACCCTTCTGGCCGCGGCCGGAGGTCTTGCCGGTGCCCGATCCCTCGCCGCGACCGACCCGCTTGCGCGCTTTGCGCGACCCCGGCGCCGGGCGCAAGTTGTGCAGCCCAATCCGCTCCGGCTCAGCAACCTCGATCTCAGCCATCCTCTGACACCTCGACCAGGTGGCGAACCTTGTGGAGCATGCCGCGAAGCTGAGGCGAGTCCGACCGCTCCACCGACTGCCCAATCCGCCGCAGCCCAAGCGACCGCAACGTATCCAGCTGCCGCCGGTCACAGCCATTGCGCGACTTCAATTGCGTAATCCGAA
>JBEKRJ010000089.1:0-10693 GCA_049518835.1 Solirubrobacteraceae bacterium | reverse complement strand
GTCGCGGCACAGCGGGTTGGGTTCATGGAACTCAGGTCATCGTGATCGAGCTGGCGGCTCCGCCTCACGCCGATGTCGCGTCGAAGTTCATCCGGCGTGACGACGAAGCCGGGGAGATCTCGCCGCGGAGGGCCAGCTCATAGAACACGGACGGCACCTCGCTCCACAAGAGGGGAGGACGACCAACTCGTTCTCACCCACCGCGTCCCGGAACACCTCGCCGATGCTGTCAAGCACAACTCGACGACGAAGCTCGCGTCGCAAACCAGCCCCCGTCGGTGCGACGCCCGCTAGCGCCGCACGGCAGCGTCCACGTTCGCCATCGGCTTGCCGGTCAGGGTCTCGCCCCAGCCTCGGGGCAGTGGCGCCATCTGCGCGCGCCCTCGACGTCTTCTCGCAGCCGCTCGTATTCGGCCTCGAGCTCGGTCTCCTGCTGAGCGAGACCGTGTAGAGGCCGTCGCCAGCGAGCAGGGTGATCGCAGCCTGGCAGACGGTGGTCTTACCGGTACGCCGCGACGAGCGAGGATACGATGGGATTTCCCCCCGCAGTTGCGCGACGACCTCGTCGACGTCCTCGCAGAGGCCAATGCTCTTCGCGTCCAGCTCACCAGCGATCTTCGCCAACGCCGACGTGGACTACGACGTCCTCGAGTACGGGCGAAGACGGCACGCGGGTAACGGCAGCGGTCGACGCCGCGGCGCTCCGTCCGGGCGCGAGCATACGCTGAGCTGAACATTCGTCGGGCTGCGGTGGATGCCGCACCCGCACGGGACCCGACCCCGAGGGGAGACCAACATGCCCGATCAGCTGGCGCTGCGCTTCGAGCGCGAGCGCGAGACCAAGAACACGATCCGCTATCAGGAGCTCGCCGAGGACGGCGAGCACGTGGTCGGCTCGCTATATGTGCGCAAAGCCGAGCTGGCGCGGCTGGGCGACCCTCGCGAGCTGACGGTGATCGTGCGCGCAACGAGCGCTGCCACGGCGAACAACGCCGCGGCGTGAAGCCCTGACCGGCCAGAACCAGCGAACCACAACACTGGCGGGTTGGCGTCCGCGCCGTAGCAGCCATAGGGCGTCGGGCTGGGCGACAGCGTCGATGCTGACCTGCGGTCGCTGTTTATCAGCAGGCCAGCCGCTGGTCGCTACCGCGGCGGCAGCGTGTCAATCAGGGTGCGAACCGCATCCAGAAACCGCGTTGCCAGGTCGATCACTCGCCGCGCCTCGGACTCGTCGGCGACCCACGCTTCGTAATCGGCGTCCTCGCGCTCGCGCTGAACCCGGCGCGCGTCGGCCAGCAGGTCACCGTCGAACAGCCCCGGCGCGACGAACACCCGCTGGAACTCGTCCCAGGTGCCCGCGTGCGTCCTCGCATACATGTCCCGCTCGCTGAGGGCGGCGCGGGCCGCGTAGAACATCGCGTAGTAGGCGAGGCTGATCGCGGTCGCGGCGTCATGGCCGATCACGCGACGAGCGGCCGCGAGCCGGCGCTCCGCGGCGTCGAAGAACTCGGCTGAACGTGGACTCACGCACAGCCCTCCACGATCACCTTGTCGCGGTCGACCTCGGCGATGAAGAACGACTTGATCGCGCGCCGCCCAGCCAGCCACTGCCGCGTCTCGACATGCACCGAGAACGACCACGACACGGCCTCGAGACCAAGCGCCCCAGCCGCGTCGTCAAGCGCGCCGTGCACCCGCTCCTTACCCTCCCAGGACGCATCGTCGACAAGCACGAGCACGTCGACGTCGGAGTCCTCATGGGCCGGCGCCTCGCCGCGGGCGCGCGAGCCGTACAACCACACCGCACGTAGCCGCGCTCCGAGACGCTCGCGCAGAAGCGCAGCGAACCGCTCCAACAGCGCACGTTCATCGACAGTCAACGAGGTGCCCGCGAGCGTCGCCACCCAATCACCGTAGCCGCAGCGGAAGCGCGCGACCCAGCAAATCCCGCTACGCCGCCGCGCTGCTCTCAGGCGCCTCGGGCTCCCAGTCGACAGCACGCCCGAGCGACGCCCCCTTGAGCACCTTCAGCGACAACAGCGCGCACTTCATCCGCGTCGCCGAGATATCGATCCCCAGCAGCTCGAGCACGAACGACCGATCCAGCCGCAGCAGCTCCTCGATCGCCATCCCCTTGACCTCATCAGAAGCCATCGACGCGGCAGCCTGCGAGATCGCGCAACCGTGGCCGGAGAAGCGCACCTCGGCGATCCGCCCGTCCTTGTCGACCACCAGCCGCACGGTCAGCTCATCCCCGCACAGCGGGTTCAGATCGTGGAACTCGAGGTCGTAGTGCCCGAGATCCGCCGCCGGCGGACTCCAATTGCGCGGATGCTTGTAGTGATCGAGGATGTTCTCGCGATACAGCTCGTCGTCCATCACATCACCCTAGCCTCAATACCCGCCGCACGCTCCCCAACCCGTCGATCAGCCGCCCCACATCCCCCCGCGAGTTGTGAACCGCGAACGACGCGCGCGTCGTCGCCGACACGCCAAGCCTGCGCATCAACGGCTGCGCGCAATGATGCCCCGCACGCACGCACACGCCCTCACGCCCGAGGATCTCACCGATGTCGTGCGGATGCGCGCCCTCCAGCGTGAACGACACCAGCGCACCACGATCGGCCGCCGAACCCGGACCTTGCACCGTCAACCCCGCCACCTCCGAGGACAAACGCTCCAACGCCTCCCCCACCAACGACTCCTCATGCTCCCGAACCCGCTCGACCCCGATCGCCCGGATCCAGTCCACCGCCGCGCCCAGCCCGATCGCCTCCGCGATCTGCGACGTCCCCGCCTCAAACTTCCACGGCAGATCAGTCCACGTCGACTCATTAGCAGCGACCGTACGGATCATATGCCCGCCACCGATGAACGGCGGCATCCGCTCCAACAGCGACCGGCGCCCGTGCAGCACGCCGATCCCCGTCGGCCCGTACGCCTTATGCCCCGTCCACGCATAGAAGTCGGCATCGATCGCATGCAGGTCGACCGGCAGCTGCGGCACCGCCTGGGTCCCATCAATCAGCACCACCGCCCCGACCTCGTGCGCGCGCTCGACGATCGACGCGACCGGGTTGATCGTCCCGAGCACGTTTGACACGTGCACGACCGCGACCAGCTTCGGCGCGCGCGCCAGCAACGCGTCGAACGCGTCGAAGTCAAGCCGCCCGTCATCGAGCACCGGCACGTACGCCAGCTCAGCCTCACGGTCCTGACACAAAAGCTGCCACGGAACGATGTTCGAATGGTGCTCCATCTCAGTCAGCACAACCAGATCGCCCCGCCCCACGTTCACCCGACCCCACGTGTACGCAACCAGGTTGATCGCTGCGGTCGCATTGGCGGTGAAGATCGTCTCCTCCGGGGTCGACCCGAGCCACTGCGCAATCCGCGCCCGCGCGCCCTCGTACAGCTCCGTCGCCTCGACCGCCAGGGGATACACGCCGCGATGGATCGACGCGCGCGACTCCGTGTAATACCGCGTCATCGCATCGATCACCGCCTGCGGCGTCTGCGAAGTCGCGCTCGAATCAAGATAAGTCAACGGGTAGCCGCCGAACTCCCGGCGCAACACCGGGAACTCAGACGCGATCCCGCTCAGTGTCGCCGTCGCGGTCATGCGACCGCCTCGAGCCCCTCCGTGATCCACCCATACCCCTTCGCCTCGAGATCGTCGACCAGCTCCGGCCCGCCCTCCTTGACGATCCGGCCCTGGAACATCACGTGCACATGACTGGGCTGGACGAGATGCAAGATCCGCTGGTAGTGGGTGATGATCAATACGCCCATCTCAGGGCCCGCGACCGCGTTGACACCATTGGCGACGACCCGCAACGCGTCGATGTCAAGCCCCGAGTCGGTCTCGTCGAGGATCGCCAACTCGGGGCGCTGCAACGCCAGCTGCAGGATCTCCATCCGCTTCTTCTCCCCACCTGAGAAGCCCTCGTTCAAATACCGAGTGGAGAACTCGCGCGGCACATCGGTCAGCTTCATCGCCGCCTCGACCGTCTGGCGAAAGTCGCGCAGCGCGATCGGCTCCTCGCCGCGCGCGCCACGATGAGCGTTGAGCACCGTCCGCAGATACTTGGTGACAGTCACGCCCGGCACCGAAACCGGATACTGGAACGCCATGAACAGGCCCATCCGGGCGCGCTCGTCGGGCTGGGCGCCAGTGATGTCCTCACCCTTGAACAGGACCTGGCCGTCAGTCACGTCGAGGTTCGGGTGGCCCATGATCGCGTTCGCGAGCGTCGACTTGCCCGAGCCGTTGGGCCCCATCAGAGCGTGGATCTCGCCTTTGCCGACGAGCAAATCCACGCCGCGCAGGATCTGCTTGTCGCCGGCTCGGACGTGAAGGTTTCTGATCTCTAGCTCTGACATCTCCAGCTTTCTTGTCGTTTACGCCACGCCGACCGGGGTCCCGCGGCGCGAGAACTCGACCAGCTCCGCGAGCGTGGTCGTCTGCAACGAGCGGATGATCCCGCCCTGCACCCGCGTCCACAGCAGCTTGGTCGCGCAGCCGCGGCCCGCGTCGGGCTGATGCGAGCACAGCACGCGCTCCGTCTGGTCGTGCACGAAGCACTCCATCGGCGCGATCGCGCCCTCGAGCGCCTGCACGACCTCGTCCATGGCAATCTCCTCGGCTGGCCGCGCGAGCCAGTAGCCGCCATGCGCGCCCCGCGCGCTCATCACCAACCCGGCCTTGCGCAACCGCGCCACGACCTGCTCGAGATACGCCAATGGCAGGCCCTCGGCGTCGGCGATCGCCTTCAGGCTCGTCGGGTGCTCGGGCGACTGGCGCCCCAATTCGACCATCAGCCGGACGCCGTACTCGGCCTTCGAGGAGAAGATCATCGCCCCTAAATCCTACCAGGGGAGTCGGTTTATTTGATGGGGCCGCTCACCGCTGCGGCTGATGCTCTCACCCGAGCCGGCCCCGGTCAGCCGAACGGCTCGACGCGCACTCCGTCGATCCCGGCGGCGCTGACAAGCGCGGCAAGGTCGCGGGGGTCGCCGCGGCGCCTGTCCTGCCCGATCGCGCCACGCCTGCGCGATGCACCCAGCCGTCACGACCAACTCCGCGTCGCTCTCGGCCACGACCCGCGCCGGCGACGCCGCGCGCCGGTCGGCCGCGATTAGGACCGCCGTGTCACAGATGACAGCCACGCCCGTGCGCGTGCCAGCTCTTGCTCGGTTAGCGAGCCGGTCGCCGACTCCACCTCGTCGGCGTAGTGGTTGAGCGAATCCGCGCGCAGTTTGCGCTGTGCCGCGTCGGCGAGCCAGCCGGACACGTTGCCGTCCTGCGCCTTCACACGAATCGCGTCCAAGAGGCCGTCTTCCAGGCTCACAGAAATCTTCGCCATCGGTAGTACTAGTACCTATGGTTGCACCGGACGTGGCGGTGCTCTAGGTAGGGTCTGCACATGACCACAACGGCGCTCGCGCATCCCGATGAGATCCGCCGGGCGGCGACGATCGCGCGCGAGCGCGGGCGGTTCGGGATCGACACCGAGTTCATCTCGGAGGGCCGCTACCGGGCGCTGCTGTGCCTCGTGCAGATCGCCGTCGATGACCCTGACGCGCGCGATGGGTCGCAAATCGTCCTGATCGACTCGCTGGAGCGCGCGGATATGTCGCCGCTGGCCGCGCTGCTCGCCGACCCCGCGATCGAGATCGTCCTGCACGCCGGGCGCCAGGATGTCGCGATCCTGCGACGCGCGTGGAGGACGGAGGTCACGAACATCTTCGACACGCAGATCGCGGCGGGCTTCGCCGGCGCCAGCGCCCAGGCGGGCTACGGCAACCTGCTCGGCGCGATCCTCGGCCGCCGCGTCGGCAAGACCGCGAGCTACACGCGCTGGGACGCGCGCCCGCTGACGCGCGAGCAGCTCAGCTACGCGGCCGAGGACGTCGCGCACCTGCTCGAGCTCGCCGACGAGCTGCAGCGCCGCCTGGTCGCCGCCGGACGGCTCGAATGGGCGCGCGAGGAGTGCCGGCGGCTCGAGTCGGCCACCGACGAGCGCGACCCCGACACCGCCTGGGAGCGCCTGCCGCGGATCAGCCAGCTCGATCCCCGCTCGCGAGCCGTCGCCCAGGCGCTGGCCGCGTGGCGCGAGCGCGTCGCCTCGAGCGAGGACCGCCCGGTCGGATCGGTCGTCGCCGATCCACCGCTGGTCGAGCTGGCCAAGCGCCAGCCGGCGACGGTCCAAGGACTCGAGCAGACCCGCGGCATCCACCCCTCGACCGTCCGCAAGCGGGCGGAGGGGCTGCTGGCGGCGATCGCACGCGGGCGCGAGGCGCCCCCGATCCCGCGCGAGGAGGCGCGCGGTCGCTCCGACCCCGCCGACGTGCCGCTGATCGCGCTCGCGGAGGCGCTGCTGCGCGCCCGCGCGCTCGAGGCCGGCCTCGCCTACGAGCTGATCGCGTCGCGCTCGGAACTCGAGCGGATCGTCGTCGCTGCCCGGCGCGGCGAGCCCGAGCCCGACGTGCGGACGCTGTCGGGCTGGCGCCGCGAGCTGGTCGGCGCCGACCTGCACGAGCTGCTGGGCGGACGCTGCGCGCTGTCCGCCGGCGCTAACGGACGCCTGCGCCTGACCCCGGTTGCCGCTACGACGACGAGTCCTCCAGCATCAGCGACATCGCCGGCGCGCCCCTGAACAGCGCCTGCGAGAGCGCGACCTCGATCGGCCGCGCCCGCTGGATCAGACCGAGCTCGACCTGCTGCAGATCGCTGGTCGCGCTCGAATACGTCAGCCGCAACTTGTGCCCCGGCGATTCGGCCGCGCGCTCGCCGTTGGCCTCGCCGTTGACCAGCGACCAGCCGAGCGAACGCAGGTAGCGGCGCTCGGCGACGATGAAGTCGCCCGAGCTGTGGTAGCGGGGGTCGACGGCGACGAACTGCAGCGCGCAGAACGCGTTGGCGCCACGATCGCACTGACGCGCCTGGGCGGTCACCTGCGCGCCGGCGACAAACGGCAGCCGCGCGACGTCGAGCGCCGCGCGCGGCCCACCGTCGCCGCAGCCGGCGAGGCCGCCGGCGATCATCAGCGCCAGCGACGCCAGACTGGCTGTGACATTCCTCATCGGCCCGCCTGCGAGCGTATCCAAGCCGCCCCGCCGGATAACCTAGGCGAAATGGCCACAACCGCAGATCACCTCGCCGATCCCGAGCTGCTCGCGACCGAGTGGGACCTCCGCCCGCTGGTCGACGGCGGCGATGACGCGGGCGTCGATCGGCTGCTGGACGAAGCAATTCGCAGCGCCGACGCGTTCGCGTCCGCGTACGCCGGCAGGGTCGCGGCGCTGGACGCCGGCGAGCTCGAGACCGCGATGCGGGCGCTGGCGACGATCAACGACCTCGTGGGTCGGGCCGCCTCATATGCGTCACTGCGGTTCGCCACCGACACAGCCGATTCCGCGCGCGGCGCGCTGCTGCAGCGAATGCAGGAGCGCGTCACGACGATCGAGACGCAGCTGCTGTTCTTCGAGCTCGAGTGGGCCGCGCTCGAGGATGACCAGGCCGAGCAGCTGCTCGCGGCGCCCGGTTTGGATTTCTGCCGTCACTACCTGCGCAGCGCGCGACGCTACCGCCCGCACCTGCTGTCGGAGCCCGAGGAGAAGATCCTCGCCGAGAAGTCGATCGCCAGCGAGAGCGCGTGGGCAAGGCTGTTCGGCGAGCTGGTGGCCGCGCTGCGCGTCGACCTCGACGGCGAGCAGCTGTCGCTCGACGTCGCGCTCAGCCGCTTGCAGGCGCCCGAGCGCGACATCCGCCGCGCGGCGGCAGAGGCGGTCTCGGCGGCGCTCGAGCCAGGGCTGCGCACGCGCGCGTTCATCTACAACACGCTGTTGCACGACAAGTCCGTCGAGGACCGGCTGCGCTCGTACCCGCACTGGCTCGCGGCGCGCAACCTTTCCAACGAGGCGTCCGACGAGTCGGTGATGGCGCTGATCGAGGCGGTCCGCCGGCGCTTTGACATTCCGCAGCGGTGGTACGTGCTGAAGGCGAGGCTGCTGGGCGTCGATCGGCTGCGCGACTACGACCGCGGCGCGCCGCTGCCGGGCGAGGACATCACGTTCTCGTTCGCGCAGGCGCGCGAGCTGGTGCTCGACACCTACGACTCGTTCTCACCTCAGGCCGGCCGGGTCGTGCGGCGGTTCTTCGACGAGCACTGGGTCGATGCGCCCGTGCGCCCGAACAAGCGCGGCGGCGCCTTCTGCGCCTACACGGTCCCGAGCGTGCACCCCTACGTGCTGCTGAACTTCACCGCGCGCCGGCGCGACGTGCTGACGATGGCGCACGAGCTCGGACACGGTTTGCACGCGGCGCTCGCGCAGCCGCAGGGCGTCTTTCACCAGTCGACGCCGCTGACGCTGGCCGAGACGGCGTCGGTGTTCGGCGAGGCGCTCGTGTTCGGCCGCCTGCTCGACGCCGCCGAGTCAGACGAGGCACGGTTGAGCCTGCTCGCCGAGCGCATCGACGGCGCGATCGCGACCGTGTTTCGCCAGATGGCGATGAACCGCTTCGAGGAGCTCGTGCACACCGGCCGGCGCACCGACGGCGAGCTCGCCGTCGAGCAGTTCGGCGAGCTGTGGCTCGAGACTCAGCGCGAGCTGTTCGGCGACTCGGTCCAGATGACCGACGGCTACAAGCTGTGGTGGTCCTACATCCCGCACTTCATCAACACGCCCGGCTACGTGTACGCATACGCCTACGGGCAGCTGCTGGCGCTGTCGGCCTACGGCCACTACCGCCGCGAGGGCGACTCGTTCGTGCCGCGCTACCTCGAGCTGCTCGCGGCCGGCGGCTCGCGCAGCCCGGAAGCGCTCGGCGAGATGGTCGGCATCGACCTGGCCGATCCCGGCTTCTGGGACGCGGGGCTCGAGCTCGTCGAGGAGCAGCTCACGCAGGCCGAGAGCCTCGCCGGCGCGGCGTAGCTCGTTTTCGCCGGTTGAGCGTGGGGTAGCTGCCTGCTTACAAGCAGACCGAGGGAGGATCCCATGTCAACTCCTGTAATCATTCTGATCGTCGTCGTCGTTGTGATCCTGCTCCTGTTCGCAACTCGACTGCCGCGGATGCGAGCCCGCTGGCGCGCGGAGGCCGAGCGGCGAGCGCTCGAGCAACGGCGCCGCAGCGCCGCGACCCAGCATCGCGAGGCGGCCGGCAACCGCGCCCAGCGGGAGCCGAGCCGCCCGACCCGCCGCCGCGCCGATACGGACGTACGACCACGGGAACAGGATCTGCTCGCCAAAGATCAGCGCCGGCGCTGATCTTCGGCGCTCCCCGCCGGACCTTCAAGAGGGACTGCCAACGCTCCCCGCCGCTCGCCGCTTCGGGGAGGCGTTGGCGTCGATTGAGCCACGCTGCAGTGCAAGGGCGTGCCCGAGCGCCGGCGTAGGGGTACCTTGATCGCAGGAGATCGTGTTGCCCTACGCACCGCCCCCATCGGCCAAGCGGCTGGCACCTGACGACGGTGAGCATCGGCGGCATTCCGGCCCGACAGGTCCGATCACGCGCCGGCGACTGGTGGTCGGCGCGGTGTTCATCATCGCGGCGCTCGTCGGTCTGTACCTCCTGGTCCCGAAGCTGGCCGGGCTGAACCAGACCTGGGGCAGGATCACGCACGGCGACCCGCTATGGCTGGCCGCCGGCGCCGCGCTCGAGCTGCTGTCGGTGGCCGGCTACGCGGCGCTGTTCGGGACGGTCTTCGGCCGCGGCATGCCGCGCATCGGGGTGCGCGCGAGCCTCGAGATCCCCTTGGCGGGGATCGCCGCGATCCGGCTGCTGGCGGCCGCGGGCGCCGGCGGCGTGGCGGTCACGGTCTGGGCGTTGCGTCGCGCCGGCATGTCGCCGCGGGTGATCGCCTGTCGGATGGTCGCCAGCTATGTGATCCAGTACTCGATCTACCTCGGCGCGCTGATCGTCTGCGGCGTGGGGCTCGGGGCGGGCGTATTCGCCGGCGGTGGCGCTTATGCGCTGACGGTGATCCCGGCCGCGCTGAGCGCGATCGGAGTCGTGCTCGTCGCGAGCATGGCGTTCGTGCCCCAGGACTTCGAGCGGCGGCTGGAGCGGATCGCGCAGCGATCAGGCCGCCTCGGACGGCTGGCGGCGCGCAGCGCGACCGCGCCGGCGACGCTCGGCGCTGGCGTTCGCACCGCGATCAGCCTGGTGCGCGAGCGCCGGGCGGGCCTGCTGGGGGCAGTCGCCTACTGGGGGTTTGACATCGCGGTCCTGGGGCTGTCGTTTCGCGCGTTTGGCAGCGTGCTGCCGGTGGCGGTGCTGGTGATGGGCTACTTCTTGGGCACGCTCGGCAGCCTGCTGCCGCTGCCGGGCGGGATCGGCGGCGTCGAGGGTGGCATGATCGGCGCGTTTGCCGCGTTTGGCGTCCCGGGGAGCACCGCGGTGGTCGGCGTGCTCGCGTACCGCGCGATCTCGTTCTGGCTGCCGACGCTGCCCGGGATCGGCGGGTACGTGTCGCTACGCGCGACCGTGCACCGCTGGCGGCTGGCCGATGCGGGCGGCGACGATGACGAGGGGCGCGCGGCGGTCACGCCGTCGCGCGGGCGCTGAGATGGCGCGCTCGGCGCGCCCCGACCGCCCGGCGCGCCCCGACCGCCGGGGGCGCTCGGACGACTCGGACGATTCGAAGCGCTCGGACCGCTCGGACGGCTGGTCAGAGCGCTCGGACCGCTC
>JBEKRJ010000088.1:0-10763 GCA_049518835.1 Solirubrobacteraceae bacterium | reverse complement strand
GCATCCGCCGCGACAGCTGATCGAGCACGCCGACCGCGTACCCGAGCGTCCGCGACCCGTTCGCGCGAGCGCGCGGGCGCCGGGCGAGCGCTCGTGACGATGCCTTCGATCGCGAGTTCGTCCAGCGCCGCCCCCGCGCGATCGCCTCGGCACGGTCGCACCCCCATCGATCAGCTTCGCGACGAGCGAGCCATAGAACGGAAGGGATCGTGTAAATCGCCGTATCCACCCGGACCCCGGGCCCGCCCGAGAGCTCGTGGCGAGTGATCTGTCCGGGTGAGGGGTGAAAGTCGGCGTCGGGATCTTCGGCTGTGATGCGGAACTCGATCGGCGCCCAATGCTGGGCGATCTCGTCCTGACTGATCGACAGTGACTCGCCCGCGGCGACTCGCAGCTGCTCCTCGACGAGGTCGACGCCGGTCACCATTTCGGTGACGGGATGCTCGACCTGGATGCGGGTGTTCATCTCGATGAAGTAGAAGGCGCCTGCGCCGCTTGCAGCCGAGGAGGAACTCGACCGTGCCGGCGTTCGTGTAGCCGGCCGCCCGCGCGAGCCGGATCGCAGCCGCCGCCATCAGCTCGCGGGTGGCCGCGGCGCTCGTACAGGTGAACGACGTTGCCGTGGGCATCGGCGAGCACCTGGGATCTCAACGAGGCGCGCGCTGACGATTAACGATCAGCTTCTCGAGATTCAGAGCCGGGCAGCGGCTTTGTCGCCCAGCCGATCGATCGCCTCTGGCGACGGTCCGACCCAGATCAGCCCGGCGGCCTCGCAGCGACCTGCGAAGTCACGTTCTCCGCGACGAACCCGTAACCGGGAGACACCGCGTCGGCGCCGCTCGATCTGGCGGCGTCGAGCAGGGCCTGAGGATTGAGATAGCTGTGGCGGGCCGCGGCCTTGCCGATCTCGGTCGACTGGTCGGCTTTGCGAACGTGAAACGCATCGGCGTCCGCTTGCGAATAGACGGCCATGGACGCAAGCCCGAGCTCCTGGAGGACACGGTCGACCATCCCTCCCTCCTCGCTCTTGACCTCGTGGAAGCTCTTCATGATCTTCACGAGCCCGACTACGTCGCCGGGCTGCACGCGGTCGCGCTCGGCCACGAACGGGTCGGCGTTTGGATCAGGCTGCCGGTAAACGCCCCTGGTAGCGGCGCCTTGATCGTCCTCTCGCTCACCGGCTCCTCCTCTCGCGTTCACGGGCGCCGGGTCTCATAGGCGCTCCAAGCTGGCTTCGCTCAGTCGCGCGCCGAGCGCATGCTCGACCTCAGCAGCCTTCTGCGCGGTGACCTCGCGAAAGCGACCGTGGTTTGCCGATCGGCCGTAGCCGGCCCAGCTTCCAAAGTGCGGCGTGCACTACCGCAGCGGCGACCACAAACCCCGCCAGCGGTTGGGGCCATCCGGGACGAGCAACACGGGTAGGTCGCCGTTGAGGTTGACTGCTCCGACCGGATGCGGGTTGTCGAGGATGTTCGACGGGTGTCCGCCGGCCACGCCGCCGGTGCTGCGCGCCCATTGGAAGCGATGAGACTCCAGCCGGACCGCGGTGCGGTCCGAGTTGCGATCGACCGACCAGCCGAAGCCGAGCAGGTCGGGCGGCGCGACGTGTGCACCGATCTTCAGGCCGGGTTGCACCGCAGCATGAGAAGCCATCCACCGAAGGCGCGAGATTGCGTCAGACTGACGCGCGATGAAGACCGTCTACCTGACTATCGACGACTCTCCGTCAGAGTGGATGGCGGGGCGTGTCGCGCTGCTCTCCGGGCTTGGGATGCCGGCCGTGTTCTTCTGCACCGGGAGCCAACTCAGCGCGTCACCGCAGGCCCCGATCGAAGCGATCCGTCGGGGCTTTGTGATCGGCAACCATGCTTGGAGTCACCCGCATTTCTCGCAGCTGGATCTCACACAGGCGAATGCTGAGATCTCGTCGACCGACCGGCTGATCGATCGCCTCTATGCGCGGGCCGGACGCGAACGAAACCACCGCTGGTTTCGATTCCCATTCGGTGACCAGGGCGACGACTTCGCCTGCGACGCGGCGCCACCGTCCGTCAAGGCTCACAAGCTCGCGCTTCAGGCGAGCCTGCGGGCCCTGGGCTACCGCGCGCCGCCGTTTGCCGACGTAACACATGCCTGGTTTTGGCCACGCCGGGGTGACGCCGACTGGTACTGGACGTTTGACTCGATGGACTGGGCGGTGAGCCAAAACGAGCTATCAGTCGACGAGGCGCTTGCGCGTCTCGACGTCGACGACCCGTCCCGGCGGCTGGCCCTCGGCGACGGCTCATCTGCCGACATCGTCCTGCTGCACGACCACAACCACTCCGCGCGGGCATTCGAGCGCTTGATCGAAGCACTGGCGAGCAGACCGCTGCGGTTCGCGCTGCCAGGATGACCGGAGTCGGAGCTTACGCGGACGGGCGAAGCTCTGATCCTCGCGCCTCGCAAGATTGCGGCAAATTCCGGTCGCATTACGGGAAACGCGACCCGCGACCAGGTGAGCGTCGCGCGCAGCTCGATGAACGCACGCAGCTCGGCGGGCGCGATCTACGGTCGGGCATCGCCACGTGCTCGCCGATGACGCCGTAATGGAAGACGAGCGCGTCGGTCGATGCCGCCTTCGGCCACACAGCTTGCGGGACGTCGCGGTGTCGGTACTCGACGCGCTGCCGGAAGCATCCGTGCTCGTCTTCGCCGCGGAGCTGAAGTTCGTCCTCGTCGGCGGCGAAGCGCTCGCGCGACATGGCTTCTCGGCCGGCGAACTGGAGAACAAGCCGTGCGCCGCGGCGCTTGCGCCGGACCGGTGGTCGCTCTATGAGCCGCTGTATCGCGCCGCCTTAGCAGGTGAAGCGAGCTCGGTCGAAGTCGACGGGGTCGGCGGAGAGCGCCGATACGTCGTCGACGTCGGCCCGTTGCGGTCGCTTGACGGCAAGGTGTGCGGCGGGGTGGCTGTCGCGCGGGACGTCACCGCTCGTCGGACTGCGGAGATCCTCCTGGACGAGCACCGCCGACTGCTTCAGGATGTCCTGGACAGCCTCAGCACCCCCGTATCGGTCAAGGATCGCGACCGCAACTCGATCTTTGTCAACCGAGCCTAGCCTACGAGCGGCTGCACCAGTGCTCGCGCGAAGACGTGGCGGTGAAGGCGAGCCACGACGTGTTCTCGCGCCCACTCGTCGACGCCGATGAGCGCGCTGACATTCGCGCGCTCGAGACTGGTGAGCCGGTCAGCGGCGAGCGGCAGGTGGCGCTTGCGGATGGCTCGACGAGGACGTTCTTGATCGGATGCTCTCCCCTGCGCGACCGGGACGCCAACGTGTACGGGCTGTGCGCCGTCGCGACCGACATCACTGCCCGCACCCAAATGGAGCGCGCCCTGCAAGAGGCCAGGCAGCTGTTCGAGCAGGCGTTCCAGCACGCTCCGATCGGGATGGCGCTGGTCGGGCTCGACGGCCGGTTTATCCGTGTCAACGAGGCGTTCACGAAGATGATGGGCTACGAAAGCAACGTCTTGACCACGAAGACGTTCTCCGACATCACGCACCCGTACGACGTCGCGGAGGGCTTGGAGCTGCATCAGCGGCTGCTAAGCGGCGAGATCGATGACTTCCAACTCGAGAAGCGCTACCTCGATGCCAAGGGACACACGATCTGGGGTCATCTGTCCGCGTCGCTGGTCCGCACGCCCCAGAACGAGCCGCCATATGTGATCGCGCAAGTACAGGACATCTCTGACCGCAAGCTGATGGAGAAGCGACTGCGCCACCTCGCCGACCACGACAGTCTCACGGGGCTGCCGAACCGCCGCTTCTTCGAACAGCAGTTAGCGATCCAGACCGGCCGCTGCCAGCGTTACGGTGAGAACGCGACGCTGCTGTTGATCGACCTCGACGGCTTCAAGCAGATCAACGACCGGCACGGCCACCGGGCCGGCGACGATCTGCTCAAGGGTGTCGCGCAGGCGATCCGTACGCGGATCCGCGCTACGGACACGGCAGCAAGAATCGGCGGCGACGAGTTCGCGGTGCTGCTCAGCATCGCCGGCGCGCAAGGCAGCGCGATTGCGGACGAGATCCGGCAGGCGATCGCCGACATCGCGCTGCAGGTGCGAAGCGGCGTGGTGCAACCGACGGCAAGCATCGGGACCGCGTTCCTGGACGAGCAGACCGGCGATCCCGAGGACGCCTTGGGCGATGCGGACGCCGCGATGTATCTCGACAAGGCCCGCTATCGCACCGGTCCGTTGGCGAGCACCGTCCGAAGGCTGCGGCGCGTGCCGCCGGCGGCGGCCGGACTGCGGACGCTTGCAAAGCCCTGAGCGGGCGTTGCCGGACCGGACGCCGCCGTCAAGCGTCGCGCTGCGTCGAACATCACTGAGTGCCGACGAGCTCCTCGGCACCCGGGGGGAGCGATCGCGCCAGCTCGGCGCCCCAGGCGCGCACACGCTCGAGCTCGCTGACCTCGAGCGGTCCCTCGGTGTCCTCAACCAGGAAGCTCCCGGTCGCGATCACATCGAGACCATGGCGACTGAGGCGTCGCGCGATCCCGCGCGCGGCCACGCCCATCATCCAAGGAGACTTGTCGAGCCGCGTATCGAAGGCTGCCGCGTGGTGCGCGGCGCTGGGCGGCAGGTCTCGAAGCCAGCTCCGCAGGCCAGGCTGCGCGGTTGCGCCGGGCTCCTTGTGGCTCGCACCGTCCTCTTGCGCGGCTTCGGCGCCGACCTGACGGCTGCGGTTGGTGGCCAGCCCATGCATGTGGGTCGGACCGCCGACGACGATGAGGTCCACCGAACCACGGCGCTCGGCCGCTTGATGGACCGCAAGCAGCGGCACGCGGCCGAGCCCCTCGGCGATTGCCTCGGCGACCGCACGCGTATTGCCGTAAATCGATTCATAGACAACGATGGCGTCCATTGCGCGCCTCCTATGAGTGTTCGTGTCTAATGAGTCGAGACTCCGTCGTCTCTCGAATCGGGGGTCCCGATCTGTCCTAGACGTACACCTATCCTCCTCGGCTTGCAGCCGCCCCGCTTCCGTAGACGATGCGCACTGAGCGTCGGTAGTGGCGCGCGGTCGCGAACATGCCTCGTGCCACACGGGCGGCGCATAGCCCGGATGCTGGAGATGAGAGTTAGGCTGCCGGCGCGGCGAACGCACGCAGTGCATCCTTGCCGTTTGCGATCAGCGGATCGCCATGGGCGAGGAGCAGCGAGTCGAACTCGAGCTCCAGCAGCCGCCGGTACGCGGCGCGCAGCTGCTCCTTGGTTCGCTCTGGATCGTCCATCAGATGATCGGGCACGAATGCGAGTGGGCCGCCCGAGCGCATGTGCGTCACGCCGTCTGCGCAGGCCAGGGCGCGGTGCAGCGGGATGTAGAGCGCCGTCTCGTCGGGGCAGATCGCGCCCACCTCGTGGACAATGATCTCGCCCGGCAGCTGCTCGCCGAACTCGAACGGCTCGATGACCCCACGCCCCTCGAGCTCGTGCAGCCCGTTGCGAATGCAGTGGACCGTGGTCCCCAGAGCGTCCTGCAGACGCCACGCGTGGCGATCATGGTGGCGATTGGTGAGCAACGCGTGCGCCGGCGCCCCGTGGGCCTCGAACCACTCGATTCCCGCCGGTGGGATCATCGGATCGATCACCACCCGCTCGCGTTCCAGGTAGTACGAGCTCACAGGGATCCCAATGTGCTCGTGGCGCACGGTCCAATGCCACAAGCCGGGTGCGATCTCCTGCACCTGCGTAGGCTAGCGCACCCACACCTCGCAGACGACCGCTAGGCCAGCGCAGCTTTCGCGTCCGTTGATCTGTCAACTAGAATCATAACGTGGACACGACCACATCAGCCCGGCTCGATGGTGCCGCCCTGGAGGCCTGGCGCAGCTTCCTGCAAAGTCACGCGTCGATTGTCCGCGCGCTCGACGCCGAGCTGGTCGTGGCTCACGGCATGACGACGCGCGACTACGAGGTGCTGCTGTACCTCTCCCAGGCCGCCGAGCGCAAGCTGCCGATGTCGGCGCTGGCCGAGAGCACGATGCTCACGCGGTCCGGGATCACGCGGCTGGTCGACGGCCTCGTCAAGGCGGCATTGATTGAACGGGTGTCGTGCCCCAACGACGCGCGGGTGTCCTACGCGCAGCTGACCGACGCTGGTTACGAGAAGTTGCGCTGCGTAGGGTGCACGCACATCGCCAGCATCCGCCGCTTGTTCCTCGTGCACTTCAGCGAAGACGAGATCGAGCAACTGGCTGCTCTTCTTGGCCGCCTGCCGGGGGCGACGCATACGGGCACCTGCACGGTCGAGTAGCTCGCGCGAGACCGATGCTCGGGCTTGGCAACGGCACGCAGCAGGGCAATACTTGAGAACACAAGGAATGCGCGACTACAGGGACGATTTGGGCGCACACTGACGGTTGGACGGCGCGTCTGTTCTTCTCGTCGCTGCGAGCCGGCCGCCGGCGCTACCCTTGGCTACCGCGGCGACGTGGCGGAGTGGCTACGCAGCGGCCTGCAAAGCCGTCTACACCGGTTCGATTCCGGTCGTCGCCTCTGGTTGCTGCGTCGAACAGGTGGCCGCGGAGCCCGCCCGACGCTCACGCGAACGTGTCGCAGGCCCGACGGCAACCCCATACCGCGTATCCATCGGTCATTGCTCGCGAGTGCGCTGGCGATGCTCGCGTGCTGGCCGGGCTCGGCGCTTGCGACACCGAAGATCACCGAGTTCCCGCTTCCGTTCCCCTACCGCGGCCCGGCCGGAATCGCAGCAGGGCCCGGAGGCGATCTTTGGTTCACGCAGTCAGCGACGAACGATCTCGGCATCAGCACGGTCGCGGGCTCGATCTCGCAGTATCCGGGCCTCAGCGGGCCGGCTCGGGGGATCACCGCCGCTGGCGACGAGCTGTGGGTGACCGAGCCGGGGGCGAACCGGATCGCGCTCGCGACCAGCGCGACCCGGGCCCCAACCGAGTTTCGGGACTATAACGGCTCCACCCCTACCGCGATCACCGTCGGACCGGATGGGAACGTATGGTTCACCGAGCCGGGGGCGATCGGCCGCTTGGACCCGAGCAACGAGACGATCGACCAGTTCACTTACGACTCGGGTTCGCTCAGCGCCGCATCGCCCGCGATCACTGCTGGGCCGGACGGGAACCTGTGGTTCACCGAATCGAGCGACCCCGGCAGGATCGGACAGATCACGACGGCGGGGACGATCGCCGAATTTTCGACGCCGACGGCAAACAGTCAGCCGGATGAGATCAGCGTCGGTCCGGACGGGAACCTGTGGTTCACGGAGGCCGGGAACCACGGCAAGCTCGGGATGATCGCAATCTCGACGAGCTCCGCAACGACAATCGCTCCAACCGCCGTCACCAGCGGCGCGACAGGCGTGCAGCAGACGGTGGCGACGATCCACGGTCAGGCGAACCCGGACTCCACCGCAACGACCTACCACTTCGATTGGGGTCAGACAATCGCGTACGGTCAGCAGGCGCCGGCGGACGATGCGAGCGTCGGATCCGATGACACGCTGCATCAGTTGTCCCAGCAACTCACCGGACTGGTGCCCGACACGATGTATCACTACCGGCTCGTCGCCAGCAATTGCGGTGGCTGCCAGTCAGGCACAAGCTACGGTGCCGACGCGACGCTGGTCACCGCGGCGAGCGCACCCCTGCAGGTGGATCCCGGAGACCCGTTGACGTCGCCGGGGACCGCCGCGCCGACCGCCCTCGGCCGCACCGCCGTCGCCGGCACGACCTCGGGCATCGTGCTGGTGCGGGTCCCCGGATCGTCTGCGCTCCGATCGCTTGCCGCAAACGAGGACATCCCGATCGGATCTCTGATCGACGCCACCGACGGCGTCGTGAAGCTCACGACGGCCGTCAACAAGCAGGGCCACACGCAGTCCGCGACGGTCTGGGCCGGCGCGTTCGTGGTCACCCAGTCGCCGTCGCGTCGAGGCATGACGACGTTCAGGCTCGCGGCCACCCCGCGCTGTCCGGCTCGCGCCCACGCTGCCGCGCTGATGGCAGAGACCGCGCGCGTCGCTGCCAAGAAGCCGACCACGAGCCTGTGGCCCAAAGACAACCATGGTCAATACAGCACGCGCGGTCAGAACAGCGTCGCGACCGTGCGCGGGACGGCGGAGAAGCCAACCTACGCCGTGCCCGCGCGGTCGCCGCCGCCGCCAACTTGCCCGCCGATGCCGGTGGGGTGCTGCGACGTTACCCCTACAAGATCTTGGGACTGAACAGCTTCGCAGTCGCGACAGCACGCGCGGCCGGCCAACCTGTGAGCGCGAAGCGCTTCCGCGACGGCGACGCGTTGATCGACTTTCGCGGGCCGCCCGGCACGATCCGGACGGTCTCGTTCTGTGATGTGCTGCGCGGTCGCGTCAAGCCGCATATGTTCGCCGGCAAGATCGTCGTGGTCGGCGCCTAGGCCCCGACGTTGCAGGACCTCCACCCCACGTCGACGACGGCCGGCACGCCAATGTCCGGCGTCGAGGTGCAAGCCAACGCGATTTGGAGCGCGCTGCACGCCAACCCGCTCGCGCCCGCTCCGCCCGCGCTCGCCGTGATCGCGATCCTGCTGTGCGCGGCCGCCGTGCCGCTGGCGGCACTGCGCGTGCGCGTCAGCGCCTGCGCGCTCGTCGCGGTCGGGCTGGCCGCGCTCTACACGCTGCTGGCCCAGCTCGCATTCGACGCGGGAACCGTGCTTGACGTCAGCTATCCGCTGGCGTCGTTGGCGTGCGCCACGCTGGCGATGTTTGGCCAGTTACGCGGCTGCGCTGGCCGAACGCAATGCATTCTCCCACCGCCTGCAGGAAAGCCAGCTCGAGTTGCTCCAGCGCCTTGCCCAGGCCGTCGAGTCCCGCGACAAGGAGCCAGGCGAACACACGTACCGGATCGGGGTGCTGTGCCGGCGGCTCGCGCTGCGGATCGGCTGGAGCGCCGCCGACGCCCAGGCGCTGATGTACGCGAGCGTCGCGCACGACATCGGCAAGCTCGGCATCCCCGACAACATCCTCCTCAAGACCGGCCCCCTCGACGATCCTGAGTGGGAGATCATGAAGCGACACACGACGATCGGCGCGCAGCTGCTCGCGGGATCGGCCAATCCGCTGGTGCAGATGGCCGAGACGATCGCCCGCTCGAATCACGACCACTGGGACGGCAGCGGCTACCCGGACGGTCTCAACGGCGAGCAGATACCGCTCGCGGGTCGCATCTGCGCAGTGGTCGACGTCTACGACGCGTTGCTGTCGAGGCGTAGCTACAAGGAGGCGTGGGAAATGGACGCGGTGCTCGCGGAAATCGAGCGAGGAAGTGGTACCCACTTTGACCCAAGGTTGGTGGACGCATTCCTGGGCCTCGTTCCCGAGCTCACACATGAAATCCATGCCTCGTTCATCAGAGAGCGGGCCTCCTTGACGCTCCGCGCGGCAACCGCCTGACTCCCCGGCTCGCCGGCGCGCGATCCGCGCCGCGAAATCGGGGAACAACCCACACGATGCTGCGATTGATCGGCCTCGTGATCTCGATCGGGCTGGCGGACTCGCTGAACCCAAGCACGATCGCGCCGGCTCTGTTCCTGGCGGGCGGGACGCGGCCCCGCCGCGCCGTCATGCAGTTCACGCTTGGCGTGGCGGCCACCTCGCTCGCCGGCGGTGCGGCGATCCTGCTCGGCCCAGGTCAGGCCGTACTCGCAGTCGTGCCCCATCCGCGAGCCACGGCCCGCTACATCGCTGAGATCGTCGCGGGGGCCGCGATGCTGATCGCCGCCGGCCTGCTCTGGCGCGGGCGGCACCGGCTGGCACGTCGCGACCTCCCAGCCCCGCACGCAGACGGCAAATCAAGCCTCCTGCTGGGTGTCACGATCGCCGCGGTCGAGCTCCCGACCGCGTTTCCGTACTTCGCCGTGATCGCCGCGATCGTCAGCTCGGGCGTGGACCTCAAACGACAACTGATCCAGCTCGCGCTCTACAACGCGTGCTTCGTGCTGCCACTGCTGGCGATCGTCGCGACGCTGACGATCGCCCGTGACCAGGCCGGGCGGATTCTCGCCACCGCCCGCGAGCTGCTGCAGCGGCACTGGCCGGCGCTGCTGTCATCGCTCGCGCTGCTCGCCGGCGCGTTCGTGACGTTGCTCGGAGTCACCGGACTGACGAGCGGCGGACACGGAACCGTGGCGCGCCTGTCGCGGCGGTTTCGCCGCGTCGTCCACCACTGAAGCCGGCGACCGATCTGGACCCCGGATATACTCGATGGTCGCGCGGCTGTAGCTCAGTTGGCTAGAGCGTCTGCTTGCCATGCAGAAGGTCGAGGGTTCGAGTCCCTTCAGCCGCTTCAGCAAAAACCCCGCAAAAACGGAGTTTTTTGTTGCCTGATGGCGGGCTCGGGACGAGCCGGTCAGCCATTTCCAGCGCTTGGTTCCGGATTGGTTCCGGAAACCCTTGGTCTCGCGCGCCGTTTGTTTGCGCCCTGTGCCCCCGATGAGCGGCGCTGCTGCCGTCTCGACGAGTTCTGTTCCGGACTGTTCCGGAAGCCCCCCGGGCGGCAAAGTCCTTGTCGTCTGCCGACGTCCCTCCGATCCGGGGGTCGACCGTTCAAGCTTCTTCGTCGACTTCGGCGGCTCGCGCTTCGCCGTTGTAGATCGCGCGAGCCTCAGCCAGCGTGCACCCAAGCGCCTGCTCGAGGATCTCGACGGCGCCCTTGCCCAAGTCGAGGACCTGCTGATAGACGGCGAGCGTGAGCGTCGG
>JBEKRJ010000087.1:0-10873 GCA_049518835.1 Solirubrobacteraceae bacterium | reverse complement strand
GGTTCCACATGAGCGGCGACCGTCCAATCGCGGTACGACGTGCGGTTAGCCGCCGCCGCTTGACACACGACGCGCCACAGCGCGAGCACGACCGCGCCGACGCCGTGTGGCTGTACGAATGGTCCCACGCGGCCCTGCGCCCGACCGGCGACCTGCTCGCCGCGCGGGTGACGAGCCCCGCGGTGCTGCGCCCGAGCAGGAAGGTGAGCCACATCTCCCAGCGCCGGCGCAAGCAGGCCCACTGACAAGTTGGGGCTCTGCCTCGAGGGCCGTCCGCCGGTGGCGCCGTGTATCGCCGGTGCGGGCCGGGTGCCCGGCGATACATTGCGCCACCCGCGTTCGGGCCTTGCGGCAGAGCCCCCCCATTAGCGCGACCGATGCCCGATCATCTCGATGTGGACAGTCATTCTGCATCGTAAGAAAGCGCCCCGCGCATGTGCTGTGCAGGACAGCACGAAATCGATCGTCGACGCGCCGGCCGCTCCAGGTCAGGCCTGATGCGCGGGTACGTGCCGCGCGACGCGCACGTCGAGCTGTCCTCGGACGCTGAACGTGATCGGGGGGCCGGCGCAGCGGGTCTGGCTGTTTCGCGACGACCCGCGACACGCCTGGATCCGCGACACCTGGATCGGGCGGGAGACCGATCAGCGGTTGCCGATGACCGCCCCCTAACGTCAGTCCGCGGTCGCCGGCACTTCGATTTCGGCCAGCTCGACGATCGTCTGCTCGAGACGTCTGCGGTTGGCGTCGGTGAGATCGCCGAACGCGACGCCGAGGTGGCCCGGCGTGATCCGGGCGAGCGTCGCGAGGCAGCGGATCGGCGCCGGGTCGCCGGGAAGCGACAGCTCGAGCTGCCACGGTCCCTCGCCGAGCTCGGCGCGTCGCTGCAGCAAGGCGCCGGTGGCGCTCAGGTCGACGGTCTCGGTCTCGACCGGCGGCGGCGTCGGGCCGTCGACCACGAGCGTGGCGCGGACCCTCGCCTGGAGCGCCACGCGCGTCGCGGTCCGCCGCTCGGCGATCTGGACCAGTCGCTGAGTCGCCGCTGCGAGCGTCACCTCGCTTCGCTGCGTCGCTTGGCGCTGGGCGTCGACGGTCTCCTGGATGCGACGCGTTGCCTCGTCGACGGCCTCCAGCGTCGTGCTGGTCTCCTCGATCGAGCTGGCGACGCCGGCGCTCTCGTCGGTCACGTTGCGGATGTGCGCGAGGACTCGCTCGGCGGCGCCGCCAGCGGCCTGCGCGAGTTGGCCGACCTCGTGCGCGACGACCGCGAAGCCGCGGCCGTGCTCGCCGGCTCGCGCCGCCTCGATCGCGGCGTTGAGCGCGAGCAGCCGCGTCTGGTCGGCGACGGCGGAGATCTCGCGCGTGACGTCTGCCGCGGCGCTGGTCGTCGCGCGCAAGGCGAGGCTGCCTTGAACGGCCTCCGCGACCCGCGCGCGGGCCGCCGTAGCGGCGCGCACGGTGTCCTGCGTGCTGGCCGCGATCGTGTCGGACGCCTGGCCGAACACTCCCAGCGTGGCATCGATCTGATCCAGCGCCTCGCGGGCATCGGCGGCGCTCGCCCGGCGTGCGCGGGCGGCAGCCTGCTCGCGCTCCTGCTTTGCCTCCGCAGCCGCCTGCTCGCGGTCGCGCTGGGCGGCGGCGGCGGCCTCTTCGCGCTCGTGCTGGGCCGCCGCCGCGGCCCGCTCGCGCTCGCGCTCCAGCCGCGCCTCGCTCTCGAGCTTCGCGGCCGCCGCCTGGGCGCGCTCGTCGGCGATCGCCTCGCTGTCGCGCTGCGCTTGGCGCTGGCGCTCGCTGATCACGTCGAGGAGGTCGTTGACGCTGCCGGCGAGGACGGCCAGCTCACGGCCCGGCGGCGTGACGTGCCCGCCGTCTGCCGCGGCGGCCTGGACGGCACGCTGGAACGCGTGGCTGCGGCGCGCGTGGCCGGCGCGTTGAGCGAAGATGCTGATCGCCAGCAACGCGATCCCCAGGACGCCGATGATCTCGGCGCTGGTGATCGCGCTCTGCGCTGCCGCGTCGTGCACGGGGCGGGCGAAGGCGATTTGCAGCTCGAGCGGGGCGCCGCCCTGGACGGCAGGTACGCCGAGCAGCAGATCGAGCTGATTGTCGCTGACGGTTTGGGTCTGGACGCTGAGCGCGCCGAGGGCGCTGCCAAGCTTCGTCGCCGAGCCACCGACCGGGACCTGCCCGAGCTGCATGACCAGCCCGGCGCGGCGCCCGAGCGCGGCGACCCCGGTCGCGTCGAGCGTCTTGAGCGCCACCAGCGTTCCGATCGTGGGCCCGCTGCCGTCACTGTGCACGACGGACGCCGCGCAGAACAGATAGTGAGCCTCGGTCGCGGCCAGGACGCCACAGCTCTCGGCCCGGCTGGCCGCGGCGATCCGGTTCAGGCCGGCGGCCAGGCTGCGCGAGACCGGCCCATATTGCGCCCCCGCGCCGATCATCCCGCCGCCGACGAGCGTTCCCGCTCGATCGAGCAGGCCAACCGCGCCGACGCCGGTGTCCGCTCGTGTCTGCTGCGGTGGAAATGCCGTCGCCGCGGCACTCGCGCTCCGGTGCGCGATCGCCTCGTACGCGTCATCCCATTCGGAGTTGTTGATGACGAACGTGCTGATCAGCGACGACTCATAACCGAGGCTGGTGGCGATCCGCTGCGCCTGGCCGGCGACGTTCTCGCGCTCCAACCGGTCGAAGTTGCTCGCCATCAGCGCGTGCAGCACGAGATAGGCGACCGCGATCAAGGCCACGAAGCCGGCTGCGACCCACGTGTACTCGTTACGAGCGAGGCGCGCGAGCGTCGGACGGCGACTGGCCACGCGTGGCAATCGGGTCGCCAAAAGGTGCGCCGGCTCAGCGCTCATGCTCACGGTAGTCGCCCGGGCCCCGGCTGCCTTGAGCGATCCTGACCGCCGATGCCAACGCAACCGTCGAGCCGTCGAGATCGTCGGTCCGCTGGACGTCAATCTGCTCAAGAGCTGATTGCTGATCGGAAGCGCCGATGTCGGCCGCAAATCGGGCAACAGGAGTCGATCGACATGGCCATCGCTCAACTGCGCCGTCGCGGCGAGATGGACCGGGTCTGGGTGCTCAGCGCCCTTACCCTGGCCGGCGCGGCGGCGCTTTACGCCGGTCCAGTGCGCGGACTGGCGCCGCTTGCGCGGCCGCACTTGCCGTGGTGGCTGCTTGCGGTCGCCTTCGCGGCCGGCGAGAGCGCGGCCGTGCACCTGCACTTCCGCCGCGGTGCGCAGACGTTCTCGCTCGGCGATTTCCCGCTCGTGTTCGGCCTGATCTTCTGCAGCGGGCGCGGGGTCGTCGTCGCCTGCCTGCTTGGCAGCGGCGTCGCGCTGCGGATCGATCGCAAGCTGCCGTGGTTCGAGCAGATCCGCGACGAGCCCGAAGATCGTCGGGGCCGCCATCGACGTCCCGCTCGCGCGCATGTACTGGCCGTCGATCACGCAGCTCGGGCACATCGCCGCGACCGCGCTGGCCGGCGCGAGCTCGGAGATGATGTGGGCGCCGGGCGCGTACACAGCCGGCGTGGAGTCCAGACCAGGTCAAGGGCGCGCTCGAAGACCCGGCCGCTTGGTCGAGCCAGCTCCCGGAGGTCGACGCCGTGAAGGTCGCAGCGCCGAGGTCAGCGCCGCTCGCCGACCAGGGGCTGACGACGAACGTGTTCGTGCGTCAGGGGAGCTGAGACATCGACTACACGCGGTCGAGCTGGAGCAGCGCCACTGGGCGATCGGACCCCTGACCGGGGAGCTGTAGCCCTTAGGGCCCGCGGACGCGGGCCCTTACCAGGCCTGGTGCGGGTCGGGCGGTGGCGGTCGCGTCGGCTTGCTCGCCGGCAGGTCGGCGTTGACCGCATCGAGGTCGACCCGCGTCCTGGCTT
The DNA here is from genome assembly GCA_049518835.1 of Solirubrobacteraceae bacterium. Classification (GTDB taxonomy): domain Bacteria; phylum Actinomycetota; class Thermoleophilia; order Solirubrobacterales; family Solirubrobacteraceae; genus Palsa-465. Next base: position 6,984 of record JBEKRJ010000087.1, on the reverse strand, counting down.
TGTGGGCCGAGCCGAGACGCTCCTCGAACTCCTCGGCGGTGAGCCTGCCGGCGAGCATGTGCTCACGCAAGGACTCGATTGCCGCCTCGCGGTCCGCGTCGCCGATTCGCTCGATCGGCGAGTAGCGACCCGCGTTCTCGCCCGGATTTGACGCATCGGCGCCGGCCATCGCGGCGACGATCGCCGCCGACGATGCCGCCGCCGAGCCCTGGATCGTGCCCATCAACTCGCGGTGGCGCATCGCCTCCAGCTTGCGCTTGCGCGCGCCGCGTCGCACCAGGCGGTAGGGGACGAGCAGCAGCCCCCAGGTGAGATACCAGGCCGTGACGAGCACCCACACGATCACGATGATCACGATCGCGAACAGGGTGATCGCGGCCAGTTGCCGCCCGCTGCGCGCGCGGCGCCGCAGCCTGATGATGCGCTGCGCCGAGCCCGTGTAGCTCATCGGCGCGCTGATGATCACGTCCTCGCTCGGGAGGCGAGCCGGCCCCTGCGGCTGTCCGCTCATGCCCTCGTCATCTCCGTTTGGATGCAACTTCGCGTGCGCGCCTACGGTAGCAATCCCTCGTCGCTCACAGAATCCCGCGTCGCCCACAGGAACCCGCGTCGCTCACAGCGCCGGGTCGCGAACGCGCGTTCGCCCGGCCGGCGCGCTCGCGCGCATCGTCAGAACGCGGGCCTGAGCAGTGGTTGGTGGCGTCCGATCGCTCGCAGCGTCAGCGCCGGCGCCGCGTAGCTGGTGCCGACCACGAAGCGCATCACGGGACCGAAGCTCAGCGCCGCCGGCGCGCCGAGGAAGTGCAGCCCCTCGACCGAGGACTCGAGGCCCGGACCGAGGCAAGGGTAGCCGCCGGCGACCTCGATCTGCGCCGCGAGCTCGGGGGCGAGAAACGGATACTGCGTCACGTCGATCTCGAACCCGGTGCCGAGCAGGACATGATCGACGAGGCGTTCGGACCCGTCGTCCAATCGCAGCCAAACGCGGCCGCCGCGCGCCTGCGCGCTGGTCACGAACCGCTGGCAGGAGATCGTCACGCCGGTCAGCCGGGGCCGGAGCCATCCCGATCCGGCAGGTGCGATGCAGCGAATCGAAGACCACGTCCTCAGCCGCCGCGGCGCGTGACGGAACGCATCCGGGACCGCGGCCATCCAGCCGGTCAGCCTCCCGCCGACGCCGGTGGGAGGAAGCGGGAATTGTAGCCGCCGACCAGCGAGTCCCGGCTGGGTGTCATCGGGCAGCCACCTGACCGCAGCGCCGCGTGCGACGACCTCGACCGTGGCGCCTTGCTCCCTCAGCAGCGCGGCCGACTCGAGCGCGCTCTGCCCGGCGCCGATCACGATCACGCGCTTGCCCGCGAAGCCCGCAAAATCGCCAGGCTCGCTGGAGTGCGAGACGAGCGATCGAGGCAGGGCCTCGAGCGCCGGGGGGCGCCTTCCGAACGGAGCGAGGCCGGCCGCTACCACCACCCGCGCGGCGCCGAGCTCCTCGCCGTCCGCGAGCCGGACATGGAAACGGCCGTCATCGCGCGCGACGTAAGCGACCCGGCGCGTGTCCACGTCCAGCCCCGCCGAGTTGCGAAACCACATGCCATAGTCGATGAACTCCTCGAGCAGCAACGACGGGTGGCGCAGCTTCCTGCCCGTCGATCGCTCGTACTGCCCGATCGTCAGCATCTGGCGGGGAGCGGCGATGTTGCTCGCGCGCCGGTTGGAGCGCAAGATCATTCCCGACGGCATCCGCGTTCGCCAGAACTCGAGCGGCTCACCAAAGCACCGGGTCGCCAGCCCTGCGCTACGGAGAAACGCGCTTGCCGCGAGACCGTAGGGACCAGCGCCGATGACGACCACCTGTGGTCGCCCGGTTGGGCGCTCGCGCCCGGCGCGCTGCGGCGACGGCGCCGACGCAGATGACTTGCCGCGGCGGCTGAGCGCCTTCACCCGCAGCACGGCGTCAGCGAGATACGGCCCCGGATCGCGCACCTCGATCAACGGGTGTACGACGCCGTCACGGACACGAGCGATCTGCGCGGCGGTGTGCAGGTCGCGGCGCCGCAAGGCCGTCAGCACGTTGCGAATCTCCCCCTCCTCCCACCGGTAGAACATGCCGGCGTGGGCCTGCGTGGGCGCGGGATCGCGACCGAGCAGGTACTCGCACCACAGCGCCGGCAAGTTGGCGCCGGCCCGGATCGCCAGCGCCATCGACCCGTACGGCCGCGGATTGAAGTCGATCGCCGCCCAACCGCCTTGATCGCGTTCGATCAACTCGAGCTCGAACAATCCCTCCCAGCCCAAGTCCTCCAACAAGCCGATCACTCGGTCTTGCAGTGCTGCAGGGATCTCGCAGGTCTCGGAGAACGCCGCGCTGCCCGCCTCCGGGTGCCAGGTGCGCCAGTACCGCGACAGCGCCGCGCCGAGCAGGCGATGGTCGGCAAACACGCCGGCAAACGACACTACCCGACCGAGTTCGGTGCGCTGCACCAGGCACCGGTTGCCGAAGCGGCGAACGGCGCGTCGCAGCATCACTGCGTCGCCTACGCTCGCACTGCCGACGTGACGGCGCGACCCATTGGACTCGACGACCGATTGCACGGGCTTGACCACGACCGGAAAGCCCAGTTGGCGTGCTGCCGCGAGCACCTCGGCCAGCCCGCTGCAGACGATCGTTGGCGGCGAGCCGAGCCCATGGCGTGACGACGCCGCCCCGAGCGCGAGCTTGTCGAGGCTGCGCTCGACAACCTCGTCGCGCGGCAGGCCAAGGATCGCGTAGCCGCTCAACAGGTCCCGTGCGCGGGAGATCGCACGCAGCGACGCGTCGCTGCCCGCGACCAGCACCCGGTAGCGCCCCGAGCCCAGCGTGCGCTGCAGGGCAGCCACGAACGCTGCCTCGTCGTCCATCGGATCGGGCATCACAAGGCGTTCGGCGACAGACCGCGACCAATGGGCAGGCGCCGGCCGCAGCGAGTCGCCGGCTGCCACCGCGACCGTGAATCCCGCTCGGTGCAAGCCACGTGCGGCCGCGACGACTGCGCGCGCCTCGCCGTTGGTAACCAATACACGCGACTGCTCAGCTGGCAAGGAGCCTCCCTACGACACCGCATCACGAGCGAGAACGATCTCGACCGCACCTCCTGGCAGCCGCCTAGTCCCTCGGACGCTATCACGGGCGGTCGCGCGCGTCCCGCCCGCAGCGGCGTCCCGGCCGCTCACGCGGCAGCCGACTGCCGGTCCAGTGGCCGCCCGCTGGAGGATCTCTACCGGCCCAGTCGGCGGTACGCTCGCCCCAGCCAATGAGTGACCTTGATGTTCACGCCACCGACCCAGCGCTGTGAGAATGACAGGATCGAGCTCGAATCGGCTTCGTGCGTGGCTTGGTCGCGAGCGCCGGGATCTGCAGTGGATCTGGGGCCTGGTCGGGGTGCGTCCGCGGGTGCTTTGGTTTCAGTGGCGTGCAAGACGGTTGGCGCGCCGCACCGATGATCTCTTCAGTCTGATCTCGGCCACGCGGCCGGCGGATACGAAGGTCTTGCTAGACCTGTGCCGTGGACGTCACCGGGTGGTCGAGCTCGGCACCGCAACCGCATGGACGGCGATCACCCTCGCGCTGGATGACTCACAGCGACACGTGGCCAGCTTCGACCCAGTCGAGCGCCCCCAGCGGCAACGTTACCTGGAGCTCGTATCACCTGAGGTCAAGGCGCGGATTGAGCTGATCACGGCCGCGGGTTCGGCGGGGCCTGGTGACAACCGTCCGGTCGACCTGCTGTACATCGATTCCTCACACGAGCGCGACCAGACGATCGCTGAGGTGCATGCCTGGCAGCAATACCTGCGCCCGGGGGCACTCGTCGTGTTCGACGACTACGCCAATCCAGATTACCCAGGGGTGAGGGACGGCATCGAGGCGCTCTCGCTTGAAGGACACCACCGCGGGAAGCTGTTCATCTACCGCCATCCGATAGCTTGACGGCCTAGTGTCGGTTCACCAAACGCAGGCGCGGATGCCGCGCCGAAGACACGCCTTCACTCCGCCGAGCCCCTATGACTGTCACCTCCGTCCCTACCTCGGCGCACTGCGTTACGGCGCGATCCGTCGGGGCTGAGGGCCACACTCGGATGCTCGGGTCCGCGCAAGAATTAGCGGTCGGAATTGACGAGTGGCTGGGCGTGTCTGGCGCCGTCAAAACGATCGATAATTCTTGCGCGGGCCCTCAGGTTGGAGGCGACCGTTCAGCGGGTCGAGGTTGCTCACAGCGGCCCCGAGCTCGTTGCTATCTGCGCACAGCTTCGCGCCCACCGCGAGGCCGCTGGCCAGGCGCTCGGCCAGAAGGCGCACACCGCCGACCGCTGCATCGCCGCCGCCGCCATCCGCCCGGGGATTGCGCTCGTCTCGAGCGACGGAAGCTTCCGCGACGCGCCGGGGCTCCGGCTCGAGACGCTCGCGCCCAGCTGAGCGAACCGAATCTCCCGGCTTCGCACGCACCGGCGTGTGCCACTGCAACGCTGGTGAGAAGGTCTCGTTTTGCGGGACCCTTTGAAACATGGAGCTAGCGAGACTCGAACTCGCGCCCTCCTGGGTGCGATCCAGCGCCGGTCGGATCTCGTGGGCGTCGAGGGGCGCGCAATCTCCCGTGGCTATGGGAGATTCGGTGTCGACCTCGTCGGCCGGGGAGCGGTTGCGCGGGTACTGATGTACCCGTCTGGTACCCGCGGCTCTGGCGCGACGGTGTCGTTCGCAGGTTCACTTTCTGTTTGTGCGATCTGCCTTGAACTTGAACCGGAGAGCATCCACTCACGATTCGGCGACGGGCCCGGATGGGCCGTCGTCGAATCGCGAGTACCCCAGCCGGAGGCGACGCTGGAACTACGCACGCGTCTCGCGAACAACCGCAGCCGTCGTCCCTGCAAGCTGGCCGGATGAGCGGATGAGGCCCGTGATCGCGCTCTGGGGAGCCACGCCTACTCCTCAAGGTAAGTCTCGGCGGATCGTGGACAAGGACTACCGGTGTAGGGGATTTCGGCAGATGGCGACGAATTCAGCTCTACTCTGTGCGCATGGCCGCTCAGGCACGACGTGTAGCAGATTTCTGCAAGATCTGCTGAAACAACCTATACTTTGTGCAGATGACGCGGAACGTCGACTACATCGCCAGACCGTTGAGCGCCCGCGAGAGCCAGATCATCGGCTGGCTGGAGGAGGAACGCCCACGGCTGATCACGGCGTCGGAGCTCACCGAGGTGTTCGGTTTGCCCCGTGCCCGCGCGTCGGACGTTCTCAGACGGATGGCCGAGAAGGGCTGGATGCAGCGCGTCGCGCAGGGCGCCTACGAGCCGCTGCTGGCCGAAAGCGGAGGGATCGCACTACCCAACCCCTGGGCCGCGCTGGCGGCGTGGAAGCCCGAGCACTACGTGAGCTTCGGCGCGGCGGCGTATGAGCTGGGTCTCACCCCCGACCGCGCGGCGATGATCGCGGTCTGCGTGCGGCCGGGGACGAGCCGCCCGGAGCGCTTCTCGCAGCTCCCGATCGAGCTCGTGCGCCAGCGATACTTCTCCGCCCGCGGCAGCGGGCCCCGCGAGGTCGCCGGCGTACAAGTGCGGATCGCCGGAGTCGAGCGACTGCTCGTCGATTGCGCGCTGTCGCCCGCGCGCGTTGGTGGCGCGATTGCCCTGGGACGAATCGTCGACCGGGCGCTCGACGAGGCCGACTGGCGGCAGGTGGTCTCCCTCGCCGAGGACCATCCACGCGGGCACGCCGCCGCGCGCCGGCTCGCTGCCCTGCTCGTCGTGCTCGAGCGCCAGGTCCCCGAGCCGCTCGATCGATTCGCCTCGCAGAGCCTGCCGGCCCGCGCGATGCCGCTGGATGACCGCGAGCGCTACGGGTGGCGCGGACCTACGCTCGAGCGCTTCGGGGTCGTGCTCAACGTAACCAGCAGCGCTACGGCCGCCGACAGCGACACGGTTACCGGCAGCGCTCACCTCTGGGCGGGCGACCGTTCGACGGCCCGTTGGTACGACGGGTCGCCGTGCTCAAGGCGTGGACCGACCAGCGCGCCAGCCCCCGCTTCGACCCCGACGCATTCCTCGCGATGATCCAACCTGACCGGTTCCGCTGGACCGACCTCAACGGCCTCGTCCCCCGCAACCAGCACGCCGAACGCGACCGCATCTGTCTCCAGGTCCGCGAGCGGTTCGCGTTCCTTGCGACCCCCGATGCGCAAGAGCGCGAGCTACTCGATGACCAGACGGCCCATCGCGAGCACAAGCTCTACGAGCTGCTCGTCGCGGAAGCCCGCGAGAAGGCCGGCCAGGTGACCCGCTGACGGTCAAGATCCCGACCCGAGAGCGGACGGGTCCGCAGCGGGGGCCGCACCGGCAGATCCGCCAGCTACGGCCCGTCAACTTCGCTGAAGGCCCGAGCAAGTCGTGCCTCACCGCCGACCAGATGAATCGGTGGCGGAAGCTCGGCCGTCGCGAAATCCTCGAACCGCTTCGGGCACAGCGCGGCAAAGTCGCACGACGCGCACTTCTCCTGCTGCGGGCGCATCGGGAAATCGCGCGCCAGGATGCGGTCCACGGCCCATTCGACATTCCCGACCGCGGCGTTGATCGCGGCCGCGTCCACCGGCACCTCGATCCGCTGCCCGTCCTTGAGCATGTGCACGGCACCCGTCCGCGCGTGTTCACCGTGCACCTCGGCGGCGCCGAGCGCGTACAGCTGCACCTGAAGAACCAGCTCGGTCCAGTCGAGCTCCCGGTTCTCCTCGGGAGCGTCGCCGCCCTCCATCGTCTTGAAGTCGATCACGCTGGCCTCGGCGATGTTGCCGGCGTCGTCGTAGCGCAGCAGCAGGTCGATCGAGCCCGAGATCACCCCCTGCCGAATCGGCACCTCGAACCGGAGCTCAACCTGCCGCCGGTGACTGAAGTCCAGTCCTCGGCGTAGTCGCTCGCATAGTTCGCGAGGATCTCGCCCGCGCTATCGCGGGC
>JBEKRJ010000086.1:0-10891 GCA_049518835.1 Solirubrobacteraceae bacterium | reverse complement strand
TCGAGGGCCCTTTCCAGCGCCTCCGAGGAGTCGATGTCGAGGTTGTCGGTCGGTTCGTCGAGGAGGAGCAGGTTGTGTCCCTCGAGCTCGAGGACCAGCACCTCGAGACGTGCCCAGATGCCAACAGGACCTCCAGCACGAGCTGTTTGCGCTCGCCACCCGAGAGCCTGACCGCAGATTGCTCGCCAACCTCGGCGAACGGCCGCCGGATGATGCGCCGGGAGGCGACATCCCACCGTCCTTCGAGCTCGTAGCCGCCCAGCGCCGACCAGTCCGCGATCGCCGCTCCGAGCTTCATCCCGGCCGCGCCATCGCCGCCGACGAGCTGTGCCTCGCAGGCCAGAACCTGCTCATCGGCCAGCCGCAACGCTCGCGGGGAGAGCCCCAACAACAGCTCGCGGACGGTGCGCGTATCGTCCCCGAGGCCGACATCCTGGGGCATGTACGCCACCATCCCACCAACCGCCACCTCGCCCTCGTCAGCGCTCAGGTCACCGGCGAGAATTCGCAACAGCGTTGTCTTGCCGACGCCGTTGAAGCCGACCAGCCCAACGTGCTGCCCGGGCGCGCGGTGAGTGGGTCGCCCACGGCCTCGGCGGAACCGTGGCCTCGGAGCCGTCGCTGGCGTCGCGCACGGGAGCGCTCGCGATCGCCAGGCGGCAGTGGTGGCCAGAGGTAATCGAGTGCGCGCAGCTGCCGCCGACGCTGTTCGCCGACCTGCGACCCGCCGGAAGCTCGTGGGGACAGATTGGCCACGCCGGCCCAGGCTTGGACGCCTTGACCGGCGCCACGCTGACGGTCGCCGGCCATGATCACCTCGTCGCCGCGATCGGAAGCGGAGTCACGCGCCCCGACCAGGTGCTGAACTCGTGCGGCACAGCCGAGGCCGTGATCCGGGCAGATCGCCGCCGATCCCGACCGGCGTGCCGGCCGCGGCTGCACGGGCGTTGGCCGCGCTGCGCCAGCTCGAGCGTCTGGGCGGCCCGATCGCCGAGCTGCGCCTCACCGGTGGCTGGGCCGCCAACCCCGTCGTGCGGCGGCTGAAGGAGCGCGAGTTCCCCAACACGGTCTACCCAGCGGTCAGCGAAGCGGGCGCGCGCGGAGCGGCCCTGCTGGCTGGCATGGCGGCCGGCCTGTTCGACTCCGTCGATGACTTCCCGCCGGTGGCGGTAATCAGGGTCGCTGGCGACTTCAGCTCGCGTTCGGGGATGACTAGTCTGTCGCTTGGGCCCGGCATGGGCTACTTGTAAGCGAGCGTGACACCCGGGAGCAAACGCCGGCGTGGCCGCGCCGCGCTGCGATATGGTGACCAGCGTGCCGGCATTCGTGTATCGCCTGATCGCGCCGCGTCCGACCTTCTCGGCCGACATGTCCGAGCAGGAGCGCGCGACGCTGGCCGCGCACGGGCGTTACTGGCGGCAGCTGATGGAGGACGGCAAGGCGGTTGCGTTCGGCCCCGTCCTCGACCCGGCGGGGTCATACGGCCTCGGCTTGTTGGTCGCCGACGACATCGGCGAGGCCGAGGCGTTGCGTGATTGCGACCCGGCGATCCTGGCCCCGCACGGATTGCGGGCAGAGATCTCACCGATGCTTCGCCTGGTGACCCCGGGCGGCGTGTACGAGTCCGGCTGACAGCGCGCGCTACCCGGCCCCGGCCTGCGTGGCCGGAGCCCATCCCGATCAAAGGATGCCGGCCGTCGTCGTGTCAGAGCCAGCCGTCAGCGTCCGCACGTCGCGGACGCACAGCAGCGAGGCGAGCAGGCCGAACTCGATGCCGCCGCACACGTACAGCGCCGCCGCCACGCCGATCGCGCCGGCGAGCGGACCGGCCAGCGCGTAGCCGAGCGGCTGCAGCGCCAGCGAGCCGAACCAGTCGTAGGAGCTGACACGCGAGCGGGCGTGCTCTGGAATGTGCTGCTGCAGCGTCGTCTCCCACAGCGCGTTGAAGACCATCGGGCCGGCGCCGCCGAGCAGCGCGGCCGGGATCAACAGCGCCAGCGGCGCGGGCGGCGCGAGCAGCAGCGTCGGCACGGGCGCGGTCGCGCACGCGAGCACCGCCACCAGCAGCGGCCGTCGTGGCGAGAAGCGCAGCAGCGCGGTGCCGCCGAGCAGCCCGCCGACGGCGCGTGCCGCGAGGATCGCGGCCCACGCCCCGGCGCCGCCGAGCTTGTGCTTGGCGACCAGCGCGCCGAGCACCGGGAACGCCGATGCGACCATGTTCAGCAGCGAGAACACGATGATCACCGCGCTTAGCCAGGTCCGCGAGCGGACCTCGTCAAAGCCGTCTCGCAGCGCGGCGCGGAACCGCTGTGGCGCAGCGGACGGATGCGCGTCGGCCCCCAGGTTCAGTGCTGCCAGCAGCGCCGCGCTGATCCCGTACGTGGCGGCGTCGATCAGCAGCGCCGCGCCGGGGCCGGTCGCGAGCACGAGCGCGCCGGCGATCGCGGGGCCCGCGATGTTGCCGGCCGCTCCCGCGATCCCGAGCAGCGCGTTGGCCTGCTGCAGCTGACCGCCGCTGACCGTCGGCAAGAGCCCGCTCGAGGCCGGATTGAAGAACCCCGTCGCGGCGCCCAGCAGCGCCTGCGAGGCGGCGATCTCGGCGACGGTCGCGTGGCCGCCGATCAACAGCAAGCCGATCGCGCTCTGGGTGACCAGCCGGGTCAGGTCGGCGCCGATCATCACCGGCCGGCGCCCCAACCGGTCGGCGACCACGCCGCCGGCGAGCAACGAGGCGACGAGCGCGACCGTGCGCGCCGCGAGCACGATCCCGAGGTCGGTAGCCGAGCCCGTCAGGTCGAGGACGGCGAACGCCAGCGCGACCGGCAGCACGCCATCTCCCAACAGGGACACGGACGCGGCGCCGAACACGAGCCTGAACTCGCGCCGCCGCAGGACCTCGTAGCGAGCTGCCGGCACAGCTCGATTCTCTTCCCCCCGCCGGCCGCGCGGCCGGTCGACCCGAAGCTGGACCGTGCGGATCGCGTACGCTTGGCCCGGTGGGGCGGTACGGAAAGCGCGATGACGTGCTCGTGCACGAGGCCGAGCCGTTCAATGTCGAGACCGGCCTCGCCGCCCTCGCCGAAGGTTCGCTGACGGCGACGGACGCCTTCTACGTAAGGGGGCACGGAACGGTGCCCGAGATCGACCCGCCTGCGTGGCGGCTGCGCGTGCGCGGGCTGGTCGAGCGGGAGCTCGATCTGTCGCTGCTGACCCTGCGCGAAGCGCTGCGTGAGCGCGAGGTGACCGCGACGCTGCAGTGCGCGGGCAATCGGCGCGCGGGCCTGGCCGCGATCCGCGAGATCCCGGGTGAGGCCCTCTGGGGTCCCGGTGCCACCGGCACGGCGACGTGGCGCGGGGTCGCGCTGGCCGACGTGCTCGCGCTCGCCCGGCCGCTGCGCGAAGCCGCGCACGTCGGGTTTGAAGGCACCGACATGTGCCCCGAGGCCAAGCCTGCCCAGCGCTTCGGTGGCTCGATCCCGCTCGACAAGGCGCGTCGCCCGGAGGTCCTGCTGGCGTGGGAGATGAACGGCGAGCCGCTCCCGCTCGTTCACGGCGCGCCGCTGCGGGTGGTCGTGCCCGGGTACATCGGTGCGCGCAGCGTCAAGTGGCTCGAGCGGATCGAGGTCCGTTCGACGCCGTGGGAGGGTTACTTCCAGAACGTCGTCTATCGCCTGCTGCCGGTCGATGCTGTGCCGGGTCCCGGCGTCGGGATGCCGCTCGGGCTGATCGCGCTCAACTCCGACGTGCTGTCACCGAACGACGGCGAGACGGTCGCCGCCGGCCGGGTCGAGGTGCGCGGCTATGCGTTCGCCGGGGGCGAGCGACACGTCGCGCGCGTCGACGTCTCGCTCGACGGCGGGGCCGGCTGGGCGCACGCCGAGTAGCTCGAGGACCTTGGGCCGTGGGCCTGGCGCCAGTGGCGGCTCGTCGTCGAGCTCGAGCCCGGCGAGCACGAGATCATCGTCCGCGCGTGGGACTCATCGGCAGCGACCCAGCCCGAGGACGAGGCCGCGCTGTGGAACCCGAAGGGCTACGTGAACAACGCCCGGCCGCGGATCCGCGTGCGGGCGGTGGCGTAATGGTCCGTGGCCGCGCTGAGGACGGCGTGCAGGAGCTCACGCTGGGCGTGCTGGGGACGTCGCTCAAGCCCGACGAGCACCGGCTGGCGATCCACCCGGCGCACATCGAACGGATTGACGCGAGCCTACGACGGCGGATGTTCTTCGAGCATCGCTACGCGCAGCGGTTCGGCGTCGCCGACGAGCGGTTCGCCAAGCTCGTCGCGGGCCTTGGCTCGCGTGAGGAGCTGATGCGCGACTGCGATGTGGTGCTGCTGCCAAAGCCAACCGTCGCGGACCTGATCGCGCTGCCCGAGGGCAAGGTGCTGTGGGGATGGCCGCACTGCGTTCAGGATCAGGAGCTCACGCAGGCCGCGATCGACCGCCGCCAGACGCTGATCGCGTGGGAGGCAATGAATCACTGGACCCACGAAGGCGACTTCAGCCTGCATGTGTTCCACAAGAACAACGAGCTGGCGGGCTATTGCTCGGTGCTCCACGCGCTGGCGCTGATCGGGACGACGGGCGCCTACGGCCGGCGGCTGCGCGCAGCGGTGATCAGCTTCGGCGCCACCGCCCGCGGGGCGGTGACCGCCCTGTTCGCGCTCGGGGTGCACGACGTCGATGTCCTCACCCACCGCAGCGTCGCGGCGGTGGCCGCGCCGATCGCGCCGGCGCGGCTGATCCACTACGAGCGTGACCCCGACGATCGCCACCGCGCGGTTGCGCTCACCAGCCACGGCAGCCGCCCGGTGGCCGAGCTGCTCGCCGATCACGACATCGTCGTCAACTGCATCCTGCAGGACACCGATGACCCGCTGATGTTCGTCACCGGCGAACAGCTGACCCTGTTTGCCGGGGGTACCTTGTTCGTCGACGTCTCCTGCGACGAGGGCATGGGCTTCGATTGGGCGCGTCCCACCTCGTTCGCGCAACCCTTGCTCGAGCTTGGCGGGGGCGTGCGCTACTACGCCGTCGACCACAGCCCGTCGCATTTGTGGAACTCGGCCACATGGGAGATCAGCGAGGCACTGATCCCGTTTCTCGCCCCGGTCATGTCGGGAGCGCAAGCGTGGGAAGCCAACAGCACGATCCGCCACGCGATCGAGATCCGCGACGGGGTCGTGCAGAACCCGAAGATCCTGTCGTTCCAATCGCGATCGAGCTCGTTCCCGCACGCCAGACGCGCGTCGGCACCCGCGGGCCCGAAGGCCGACGGCGCTCACAGGTGATCCTGATCGGAGGCCCGCTGCGCGCCGGCGCGGCTCCGGCTGCCGCGCCGGCACAGGCGCCGGCGCCGGTCGGAGTCCTACTTGACGAAGAACGAGCCGATCGCGCTGTAGTACACAGCGGTGTCGCCCGCCGTGTAGTAGTGCGCCTGCCAGTAGTACTTGCCCGCGGTCACCGCCCAATAGCCCGGGAAGTTGAACGGCGCGACGTAGCTGTACTTGTCGCCCTTCCAGTGCCTGGGCCCGACGAAGTCGCAGCGGGCGCTGGCGCATGCGTTCAGGTGTCCGTAGCGGTCGACGTTGCGCTTGGTCGCGATCGTGATGAACACGCCGTGGCTCGCCGGCTTGAGCGGAACATCGACCACCAGCCGGATCGCGCCGGGACCCACGTGCTTGTGGTTGGGCAACAGCAGTTGCGGTGCCACGTTGCCGGCCGCGGACGCTGCCGCCGCCGCGATTGCAAGCACCGTGATGAGCGCGCCGACGAGCGTGCTGGCTCGGAACCCCGCCTTCCTGGACATACCATCTCCTTTGGCTTCTTGCGGTTGTCTGACTCCCGGTCGGCCCCGGCGGCGCGGCAGTCTAGCCGGCGCTGTGCCGATCCGCCTTGCTCGTCTGTACCGTCTTGCGCGGCGGCGACCCGGCGGACCGGCCGACGGGCGGACCGGCCGTCAAGGAGGGAGCGTCGATGATTTTCCGGCAGATCTTGCACGATGACCTCGGGTGCGCGTCGTATCTGATCGGCGACGAGCGGGCGGGTGTCGCAGCGGTCGTGGATCCGCGCTTTGAGATCGACGAGTACCTCGAGCTGGCGCGGTTCCTCGGTGTGTCGATCGAGCACGTGTTCGAGACTCACAACCACGCCGATCACGTGTCGGGACACGGCCGTCTCGCTGCCGCGACCGGGGCGACGATCCACGTCCACCGCCTCAACGCGCCGGCGTATCCCCACGAGCCGTTCGAGGACGGCGACGAGTTCGCGCTCGGGGCGCTGCGGGTGCGGGCGCTGCACACGCCGGGTCACCGTCCCGAGCACACCGCCTTTCTGTTGACCGACACGAGCCGCGGCGAGGCGCCATGGGCGCTGCTGAGCGGCGACACGCTGTTCGTCGGCGACATCGGGCGCCCCGACTTGGCGATCGAGAAGGCCGACGGCGCGCGCGCCGTCTTCCGGTCGCTGCGCGAGAAGCTGCTGGTGTTGCCAGATTGGGTCGAGGTGTGGCCGGGTCATCTGGGCGGCTCGATGTGCGGCGGCCCCGGGATGGACCGCAAGGTGTGCTCGACGATCGGCTACGAGCGCGAGCACAACGCGATGCTCGAGATCAGCGATGCCGACCAGTTCGTCGAGCAGACGCTCGCCAAGCTCGGGCCCCAGCCGCCGAACTTCGAGGCGATCGTGGAGCTCAACCGCGGGCCGCTGCTGACCGAGGGGGTCGAACTGGTGCCGCTGGCTGCGCGCCAGCTCGAGCGCCACCGCCAGGCCGGCGCGCTGCTGGTCGACGTGCGGACCGACCTGCAGTTCGACGACGCGCACATCCCGGGCTCGATCTCGATCCCGATGACGCGCGCCGGCTTTGGCTCAAAGCTCGCCTGGCTGGCCGGGCCCGGGCGTGAAATCGTGTTGATCGGACGCGACGATGAGGATGGTCGCGTCGCCGGCCGGCTCGCGGTCGCGATCGGGTTGCGCAGGTTCGCCGGCTACCTGCACGGGGGGATGACGAGCTGGCGGGCGGAGCGACGCCCGACGCAGAAGACCGAGCGGGTGGCGGCGACTGCGTTCGCGGCGCTGGCCGCGGCTGAGCCGCGGTTGCAGATCATCGACGTCCGCGAGCGGCTCGAGTGGCAGTCGACGCACATCCCGGGCTCGATCTGCGTGCCGTGGCACGACATCACCGCGGCGCCGGACGGCGTCGATCCGTCGCTTCCGATCGCGGCGATCTGCGCGTCGGGCCAACGCGCCGGCACTGCGGCCAGCTTGCTGCAACGGCTCGGAGCGGAGCGCGTGATCCACGTCGCCGACGGTGGGATCGGCGATTGGGCAGCGCCGGGCCGGCCGCTCGTCGGTGAGCCGGCGCCGGGCGCAAGCGCCGCCTGAGCGGCTGTCGAAGGTCGATTCGCGCAGCCCGCGCGCGTACAAGCCGCGGGCGCGCTGCGGGCCGGCCTGGGAGCGACGAGCGAAGGGCGTGTGCCCTAAGGTCCGCTGCGGAGCGCATGAGCATGCACGTCGGCGGTGATCGGTTGGAGCTCGGGTCGCACGTGGGCGGCTACAGGATCGACGGCCTGATCGGCCGCGGCGGGATGGGGATCGTGTACCGCGTCACGAACGTCGCGCTGGACCGCATCTACGCGCTCAAGGTGCTGACCCCCGAGCTCGCCGAGGACGAGCAGTTCCGCTTGCGCTTCCAGCGCGAGATGCGAATCGCCGCCTCGCTGCACCATCCGCACGTCGTCGCGATCCACTATGCCGGCGAACAGAACGGGCTGCTGTTCCTGGCGATGGACTACGTGCTCGGCACCGACCTGCGCGAGCTCGTGATCAAGGAGGGCACGCTGCCGGCGCCGCGGGCGGTCGCGCTGCTGGCGCAGGTCGCGTCGGCGCTCGACGCCGCCCACGCCAAGGGCCTCGTGCACCGAGACATCAAGCCCGCAAACATCCTGATCACGGCCAAGGACGGCGAGGAGCACGCCTACCTGACCGACTTCGGCCTGGCCAAGCGCAACGACACGTTCTCGGGCCTGACCGTGCAGGGCAGCGTCGTCGGCACCGTCGACTACATGGCGCCCGAGCAGGTCACGGGCGGCCACACCGACGCCCGCACCGACATCTATGCGCTTGGGTGCGTGTTCTTCCAGATGCTGACCGGGAACGTTCCCTACGAGCGCGAGCTCTCGGTCGCGACGATGTTCGCGCACGTCCACGATCCGCCGCCGCCGCTCGAGGGCCCGGCCGCGGACGCGTATCCGGAGCTGGCGGCGGTGCTCGAGCGGGCGATGGCCAAGCCGCCGGAGGATCGTTACCTGTCGGCCGGCGACTTCGCCCGCGATGCGGCAGCCGCGCTGCGGGGCGCGCGCTACACGAGCTCGCAATCGCTGGTCGCGACCGGCGAAGCGCGTCCGCCCGGCGCCGGCGACCCCGTCTCTGAGGGCTCGCAGGTGACGCGCCCCCGGTCCAGGCCGTCGCTGCCGCCGGACTCCAAGACCCATGTCCGCCCGACCGTCGCGCCGGCGTCGAGCGAGCAGCTGCCGCCGGCCGGACGGCGCACGACACTGCGGCGCTGGCGCTGGCCGGCGCTTGCGTTGCTGGTCGCGCTGGCTGCGGTCCTGGTCGTGATCGTCGCGACCTCGGGAGGCTCCTCGCCCGGGCGGGCGCTGCTGCTCGAGGCGATCCTGCGACCGGTTCCCGACAACCACGTCACCGGCAGCGGCACCGCCGGCGTGCGCCTCCAGGGCAACCGGATCACGGTGACGCTCGACGCGACTGGCCTGCTCAACGGCGCCCCGCACCAGATGCACATCCATGCCTTCGGCGAGGGCGTCTGCCCGCCCGCGTCGGCCGGGCACCTGTACAACGGGCACCTCGCGATCAGCACGACCGACGGCCTGAAGTATTACGGCCCGACGGTCACGGCGCTGACGCTGACGGGCGACACGAGCCCCGCGAGCATGCTCGCGTTCTCGCGCTACCCGTCCACCGGGACGATCCACTACCAGCGCACGATCACGATCTCGCAGGCGGTCGCGAACGCGATTCGCGCCGGCAACGCCGTCGTCGTCGTGCACGGGATCGACTACAACGGCAACGGCGGCTACGACGACGTGCTCAACCGCAGCGAGCTCGACGGCGCCGTCCCGCAGGAGGAGACCGCCCCGGCCCTGTGCGGGTCGGTCGTCAATCCGCAGTCGGTCGGCCTGAGCGGCTGACGTCTTGGGGCTCTGCCCCGAGGCTCGCGCGCGGGTCGCGCACTGTATCGCCGGTGCGAGCCGGGGCCCCGGCGATACAGTGCGCCGCCGGCGCCCGGGCCTCGAGGCAGAGCCCCCACACCCAGATCAGCTAGATCGCGCCCTGGGCGGACGCGAGGGGGACGGTTGCGGGCGGTCGGCCTAGGCGGCGCTCGCCGGCCACAGCTGCCAGGGCCAGTCGAGCAGATCCAGCGCGCAGCGGGCGTTGGCCGCGACGTCGTCGTCGCCGGCGCCGATCGCGCGCCGATAGGCACGGCGCGCGCCGGCCGCGTCGCCGCTTCGCTCGAGCAGGCGCCCGAGGTGCAGCGCCGCCTTCGGCGCCAGGTCCTCGTCGCGGGAGTCGATCGCGAGCCGATAGGCGGCGGCCGCAGCAGCGACGTCGCCGTTGCCGTCGAGCAGGTTCGCGAGGTTGAACGCGGCCTTGGCGGTGCAGTTGCGGTCCGCGAGCGCGCGCCAGTAGGCGCGGATCGCCGCCTGGTGGTCGCCGACGGCCTCCTCGAGCACGCCGATCGCGTATGCGTCGACTGAGGCGCGCACGGGGTAGCGCCGCGGGGCGGGCTGCCGCGGTGGGCTCGCGAGTCGCGCGGCTGCTTGGGTGGCGAGCGCGTGCAGGCGCGCGCGGGCGCGCGCCAAGAGCGCGTCCAGACGGGTGGTGGTTGCCGATTCGAGGGGCATTTGTGCGGGGTGATCGGCGCCGGGGGGGTGGGGTTGAGCCCGATCTTCAGGTCGCCCTGCTCGGCTGCTTACGAGCTCGGCACGGGGCTGGCGGCGCGCCGGCGTCGAGGTTCTCGCGCGCCCAGCGCGCGAGCGCGGTGACCAGCGCGGTCCCGTCGGCGAACGAGCCGCTGGCGGGGCGTGCGAGCATGCTGACGACGTAGCCGCGGGCGCCCGAGCCGACGATCGCGGTCTGGCGGACCTCGTGGGCGCCGCTGCTGTCTGGCCCCCAGCCGCCCTTGAACGCGAGCGGGGTCGCGGCCGGATAGCCGGCCGCGCCGGCGCCCCAGCGCTGCGATCCGATCACGTTGCTCATCAGGCCGAGCACGAACGCGGTGTGCTGTGCGGTGAGCAGGCGGCCGCGGGCCAGCGCGCGGTAGAAGATCACCTCGCCCGACACCGGCCACAGCGATTGTCCGTAGGTCGTGAACCCCTGATCGTTGCGGGCCGTGTTGATGATCGTGCGCTGATCGCCGGCGGCGCGCAGCTGCCCCTGCAGCGCCGCGCTGGCCGCGACGAGCCCGCCGTGGAGCTGCTCGAGGTCCGAGAACAGCGCTTCGCTCGCGGCGTTGTCTGACTGCTCGAGCGCGAGCGTCGCGTTTGCGCGCTGCTGCGCGCTCAGCTGCCCGCCGGCGCGCTCGAGGTCGTGCAGCAGCGTGACGAGCACCGGGACCTTGATCGTGCTCCACGCGTGCGCGCTCTGGAACTCGCCGAAGCTCTGCACGGGTCCGTGTCGCAGCGGCGCGGCGGCGAGGCCGACCGACCCGGCTAACGAACGTATGCGCGTCGCGATTCTCCAGGCACCCGGCGCAGCCTACCCGCGCTCCCGAGCCTGGCTGCAAAACACGCCATATGGTGGTGGTTTGGTAGCCAGGCTCGCGTGGCGGCCGCCGCGGCTGACCTCAACCGGGGGGCGGCGAGGCCGAGTGT
>JBEKRJ010000085.1:0-10955 GCA_049518835.1 Solirubrobacteraceae bacterium | reverse complement strand
GGCCCGGGACGTCCTCTCCCCACGCGAGGTCGCCGACCGCGCCGCGTTCTCCTACCACGCCATCCTCCGCGCGATCCGCCGCGGCGATCTGCAAGCTTTCGAGCCCGTGCCCGGCCACTACCGCATCGAGCTCATCGAGCATGCACGCTGGCTCCGCCGTTCCGCGCGGCGCAATGTCCCGTTGTCAGAGTCACCACCGCGTCGCGAGCGTCAGCGCGCTGGCACCGACCCGGCGCAGCGACGAAGCTTTGCTCGGCTACGCGCGATTGAACAGAGTCTGAGATGGATCTTCGGAGAACGTACAACGGGAACTGGGAGCTGCGGTGGCAGGAGGGATGGCCGCAAGCGCAGCCGCACCTTGGATCGAAAGAGCGACGCGCAGGACTTCCACGCGTGGCAGCGTCGCCGGCATCAGCTCGGTAAGGCGGCGGTCCCGGACGACGTCAAGATGAGCGAGTTCGTCGAGACGTACTGGCGGCTGCACGCCACCCCGAATCTCAGCCAGTCGACCCGTGATCTCTATGGACGCATATGGGCCCTTCACATCCTGCCCCGGCTCGGCGACTACGGCGTCCGAAAGCCACACCGAAGCGGCTGATCCGCTTCCGCGCCGACCTGGAGCGAGGGAAGCTCGGGACGGCAACGGTCGTGAAGGCGATGACGATCGTGCAGTCGATGCTCTCGTTCGCTGTCAGCGAGGAAGTTGTCGAGTACAACGCAGCCGCCGGGGTCGCAAAGCCGCGTTACACGCGAGCGCGGGAGCCTCACATCTTCCTGCCGCCTGAGGTGGAGGAGATCCGGGCGAATCTCGAGCTGCGCGACCGCACCCTGGTCTCGGTGCTCGCCTACAGCGGCCCACGGCCCGAGGAGGTCGTCTGCCGCCTCGGTTGGGACGACATCGGCGAGCAGGCGATCCGCTATCTCGACACCAAGCGGCACAAGGTTCGCTCCACCCCGCTGCTGAAGCCCCTCGCCGAGGATCTCAAGGAGTGGTTCCTCGCTTCAGGACGACCGACCGGCAAGCAGCCGGTGTTCCCCGCGCACGACGGCGGCTTCTGGAACCAGGACGACTGGCGAAACTGGCGCCAGCGGACATGGCGCGGCGAACCCGAGCGCGCGCCGAGACCGTAAGAACCCGACGCCGCCACGCCCGGGCTGTGCGCCGGCGGGAACGCGTCCACGCGACCTACGCTCGAGCTACGTGACACTCCGCGTGTACGAGGCAATCCCGCTCACGCAGATCGGCCGAGAGGTCGGCACAAGCGTCCGAATGATCGAGCAGCACTACGCCGGCGTGATCGCGAATTGGGACGGAAAACAGGTCCCCGCAGAGCGGTCCGTCCGGGCGGCTCGCAAGAATAGTGGACGGAAAATGGACGGAACGGCTGATCAGAAGTGAGCCGCAAGCAATGACAAAATCCCTGGCAATCCGGCCTAAAGCCTCCGGTGAGACCGGAACCTGGGATCGGTAGCACGCAGCGAAATACAATGTGTGCATGCCGCCCGATCGTGAGCGTGGTCAGCTGTCGATGCGACCGTCGAAGCGCACGCTCGAGCGGCTGCGTGAACGGGCCCGGCTGCTCGGTGAGAAGCACACGACGCTTGCCGAGCGCTACCTCGAGGAGGGCGTGGTCATGGACGAGCACCCGGGCATCCACTTCGTCGACGGCGCTCTGGGCCGCCGACCTGCCGTGCTCGGAAGCGGGCTGGACGTATGGGAGATCGTCGAGGTCGCGAAGGACAACGGCGGCGCTGTCGCCGACACCGCCTCCTATCTCGAGATCGATCCGCGGCTGATCGAAACCGCGCTGCTCTACTACGGCGCCTACCCAGACGAGATCGACGACTGGATCGAGCGCGTGCACGCGCTCAACGCACGCGCAGAGAGCACCTGGCGCGCGGCCCGGGAAGCGCTCTCCGCTTGAAGCTGCTGCTCGACGAGCACCTCTCGCCCGAGATCGCCCGACAACTGCGCGAACATGGCCACGACGTCGTCGCGGTCGGCGAGCGCACCGACTTGCGAGGACGCCCTGACCGCGTCCACTTTGCCTCGCTACCCGACGAGCAACGAGCGATCGTGACGCGCGACCTCGGGAACTTCCGGCCGCTGCTCGCTGAGGCGCTGCGGCGCGGCTCGAGCACGTATGGCTTAGTGTGCGCGCCGGCGCGCTTCCCGCTCAACCGTGACGGGATCGGCCGGCTCGTAGCCGCGCTTGATGCGTTACTGAAGGCCCACCCCGAGGTCGATGCTGCCGCCTCACTCGGTGGTGAGATCTGGCTGCAAGATCCGCCGGGGTGGTGAGCTGGACCCTCGTCCGAGGTTCGATAATCCGCAGATGGAGCCCGACAGAGTGTCACCCTCTGCCGGAGATCATGGGAACTCGCGGCTTATGGCGCCCGGGTCAAGAAGCCTCCGCAAACAGCGTCGTCTGGGCCCGGATGAGAGGTTCATAATCTGAGCGGCCTGGCCGAGATCGTCTCCCTCTCGCGTCTCGTGCAAAGGGGCGTTGGCGTTTGCTCAGATCCAGCTATGTTCTGCGGCGTAAGTTAGTTGACAGGCAATGGTGGGCTGTGACAATGGGGTATGCCCTCATCAGCGCTTGCCATCAACGACCAGGACCCGTGAGACGTTGGAGTCGTGGACGCGGTCCTCGACCGTGTCAGCCGGCGGCGAGAACGAGCGCTGATCGTTCTCTCGGTCCTCGACGAAACGGGTGTGTCGGGCACCGCCAGGACGCTCGGTGTGTCACGCCCGACGGTGATCAAGTGGCGTGATCAGTTCACCGCCGATGGTGTGGCGGGGCTGGCGGACCTCGCGCGTAGCGGTCGCCCGAAGACGATCGACGACGCGCAGATCATCGCCGCGACCCTGGATCCGCCACCCGAGTCCCTCGCGGTCACGCACTGGTCCACGCGGCTGCTCGGCCGGCATCTCGGGATCTCCGACGCGACCGTCGCCAGGGCGTGGCGTGCCTACCGAGTGCAGCCATGGCGGCAAGGGACCTTCAAGTTCTCCACCGATCCCGAGCTCGAAGCGAAAGTCCGCGACGTCGTCGGCCTCTACCTGAACCCGCCCACGGGTAAGCGCGGGCGGATGCAGGTCGAGTACGGGATGTTGTGCGACGCCGACGGCCGGCCGGTCGCGATCGAGGCGTTCGAAGGCTCGACGCACGATGCCAAGACGCTGCCCTCACAGGTGAAGAAGCTCGAGCAGCGCTACGGGCTGGCTCGCGTGATTGTCGTGAGCGGGAGTCTGCGCGCTGATGCGCGGTCAGAGGAGGCGAGCGGCGTGAGGGCGTGGGTGTTCAGCGCGCCGACACGTCGAGCTGGTGCTGTCGCTGGCGCGAGGGCGGACGCAACCGATCGCGCAGCTTCGGACGAGGTAAGCGCGGCCGTCAGATGGCTGAGGACTTTGCCAACGAAATCGAACGACGGCTCCGCCTCGACGGGGCCTCGGGTCTTGACCGCGGCGGGCGGACACTGGCGCAGTTCATCGAGACCTGGTACGACGGACACGCACCCGGGCTCGCGCGATCGACGCTCGACGTGTATGCGGTCGCCTGGGAGCGCTACATCCTCCCCGAGTTGGGGAGGGTCACGCTTCGGCAGCTCCGCCCGCACGTCGTCGAGCAGTTCAAGCGCGAGCCGATCCGCCGCGGTGTGGGCAACGCGATGATCGCCAAAACCCTGACGATGCTTCAGAGCGTCCTCAGCTACGCGGTCGCCTGCGGCGAGCTCGACGCCAACCCCGTCCGCGAAGTTCGCAAGCCCGCGCACCGCCCGCAGCGAGTCGTGCGACCGCTGACGCCTGAGCAGGTCGAGGCGGTTCGTGCGCAGCTTGATCTGCGCGATGCCACGCTGATCTCGTTGCTGGCCTACGCCGGCCCGCGACCGGCGGAGGCGCTGAAGCTCGCCTGGCGCGACGTACGGGAACGAACGCTCGTGATCGAGCCCGCCAACTCGAAGACCGGCCGCGGGCGAACCGTCCGGCTGCTCGGCCCGGTCGCGCAGGACCTCGCCGAATGGAAGCTCGCGCAAGGGCCACGGTTCCCGACCGCGCCCGTGTTCCCGCGCCGGGACGGCCGCTTCTGGACCGTCGACGACTATCGCAACTGGCGGTCGCGCGTTTACCGGCCGGTGACCAGGGCACTCGGCCTGCCGACCCAGCCGTACGCGCTTCGGCACAGCTTCGTGAGCCTGCTGATTCAGGAAGGCCGCGACTTTCGCGAGGTCGCGCGCCTCGCTGGTCACGGCCCCGAGGTCTGCGCGCGGACCTATGCGCATCTGTTCGACGAGTGGGACGGTGCCGAGCGCACGTCAGCCGAGGAGGCGATCAGGCGGGCGCGGCAGGCGCGCAAGGCGGCGAGTGGGTGACACGATGGGCCGCTGTCGCGTTCCCGGATCGTTCCCGGTGCAGGCCTTGGACACTCGTTCGGCCAGTGCCGGCCATCGCACGGGGCCGGCGAAACGGCCTGGATTGCTGAGCTTTTTCGCCGAAGCCCTCTTGGGGACTCGAACCCCAGACCCCTTCCTTACCATGGAAGTGCTCTACCAGCTGAGCTAAGAGGGCGGTGCGTTCAGCGTATCGCGTCGGCGCCACCCGCGGCCAACAGCTACCCACCGTACGAGCCCTGGAGCAACGACATCATCGCCGGCGCCGAGCCGCTGCCGATTGGACTGCCGCTTGCGTCGGCGAAGCCGATCTCGAGATGGGGCCCGCTTGAGATGCCGACGATCCCGGGACCGACCTCGCTCATCACCTGACCCGCGCTGACGTGGGTACCGACAGGCAGTTGGTTGGCTGGACCGGCGTGACCGTAGTAGACGTAGCCGTAGCCGGCGAGAGGAGTGTCGCAATGGATCACCGGAGCCCACGGACCGAATCCGCCGATGCCGTGGAGGACGATCGTGCCCGAGCAGACCGCCAGCTCTGGCGTGCCGCCTGGTGCGGAGATGTCGACGCCTTGGTCGAGGCTCCAGGTGCTGGGCGGAGCAGCCGCGCCTCGCGGCATTGGAAACGTGAAGCCGCCGCCGGTCGAGACCTTGCCGGTGCCCGCCGACCCCCCTGAGGCGGGGCCGCTTGGAGGTGAGCTTCCGGCGGGCGAGGCGGCGCCTCGGCTCTGCGCGGCGTGTTGGGCGGCTCGCTGCGCCGCTACCGCGGCCGCGGCAGCTGCTGCTGCGGCCGCCTCGGCCGACGACAGCTGGCTTTGAGCCCGCCCGACCTGGGCGCGCGCGCCGGCGAGTTGACTGGCCTTTTGGCCCCGTACGGCGGCGACTGCCTCCTGCTCGCGCGCGAGGCTGAATTTGGTGCCGGCGAGGCTGTTGCGCTGGCTCAGCACCGCCGACGTCAGCGTCTGCTGGCGCACCTCGAGGGCGCCCAGGCGCGTCGCCTGCGCAGACACCGCTTCCCGTGCCCTCCGAACCTGGCTGACGACCTGCTCGTTCCGCTTCTCGATCCTCTGCTCGAATGCGACCTGCTCGAGCAGGTCCTGAAAGCCGGTCGACTCGAGCACGACCGTGACGATGTCGGGGCGGTCTGATTCATAGCTCGAGACGAGCTGTTGAGAGAGCACGCTCGCCGCGTGTGCCTCGAACGCCTCGAGCTGCGCCAGCCGGGCCGCCGCTGCGCCCAGGTCGGCGCGCAGCTTCAGCAGCTCGGCGCGCTGTTGATCGAGGTCGGCTTGGATCCGGGAGATCTGCTGCTGCAGGCCGGCAATCGCCGCGTGTAGCTGCACAAGCCGGCTTGACGCCGCGTCGACAGCGCCCGAGAGGCTTGAAACCTGGCGCTGGCGGGTGCTGAGCTGCTGGCGTAGCCGGCCGATGCTGGCAGCGGATGCAGCGCCCGAGTGGCTGAGCAGCCACACCCCGGACGCGCATGCGAGCGCGGCGAGCAACGCGCAGGCGGTTCGTGGGAGTGGCCTTCGGAGGCTGGGCATTTGATCGCGCAAGCCGCCGGATGCTCCGCGTCGGTCGCTTTTGCCTGCTCGTGCGAGGTTCCGGCGGCGCGCAACGGTAACAGGAGTGCGACGCCGGGCGGCGGTGGCCGCAGTCGATGCAAGCAAAGCTGCACCGGCAGGAACTGGAGTGGCAATGTCGACCGCGGTGGCGGGCGTCGTGGGGCGTAACTCCACGGCACGCGCGCCGTTGGGTCACGCCCGGATGACGACCGCGACGCGCAGCTCCCGTGGCGCTCCATCCGCCCGCAGCCGCTTGCGCCGGCCAATCTCGACACTGTCGACATCGAGGCGGGCGAGGACGGCTTCGGACACGAGCACCTGATCCGCCTTGGCCGCGGCCGCCACCCGCGCGGCGACGTTGACGTCGATGCCGAGGTAGTCGCCGCCGAGCCGGCGCGGGCGGCCCCAGTGGACGCCCGCGCGCATGCGCGGCCGGTATCCGTCGATCTGCACCTCGCGTAACGCGATCTCGGCGTCGAGCACAGCGTCGACCGCCGCGGGGGCGGTGGCAAATGTGGCCATCAGACCGTCGCCGAGCCGCTTGACGATTTTGCCGTCGCGGCTCACGACGGCAGTCTCGACAACCTCGCCCACCGCGCGCAGCAGGTCGAGCACCGCGCTGTCGCCTGCTTCGAGCGCCCACGAGGAGAAGCCGACGAGATCTGTGAACAGGATCGCCAGCTCCTGGTCGCCGCACCCGCGGCCGGTTGCTTCCGACAGCGATTGCCACACCTGCAGCGCTGCGAGGCCGAGCTCGTGCACGATGCTGTCGCGCTCTGGCACCAGCGCCGAGACGCCGCGGGCAAGAACCTGTGCCGGGGTCGCGCCGGCCGTCGACAGCGCGTCGCCGAACCGCTCGTCTCCGGGGAGCTTGCGCCGCAGGCGCCGGGCAGCCGATAGCAGCGCCGGCTGGCCGTCGAGGCTGTTCGCGGCCGCGCGCACCCGGGCAACGCGATCCACGGCACTGGGCTTTGCTGCATCGCGCCTGACGCCGGCCATCGACGGCCGAGGATAGTGGGCGCCATCGGGGCTTCCGTGGCGAGGGCCGATGGACCGCAACGGGCGGGCAGACCGCGGCGAGCGCGCTGCTCGACCACCGCCGCGCCTTCCCGTGTGCGCTGCGCCCCGCTCTCGACCACGCCAACGGCGTTGCTCGTCTCGGCCTGAATCACGCCGACGAGCTGCGAGATCTCCTGTGCCGCGTGTTGGGACTCCTCGGCGAGCTTGCGGACCTCCTCGGCTACGACCGCGAACCCACGTCCCTGCTCGCCGGCGCGAGCAGCTTCGATTGCCGCGTTGAGCGCGAGCAAGTTGGTCTGCTCGGCGGCACCGACGCCCTGCTGGGCGACCTCGCGCGCATCATGTGCGGCTTGTGCGGTGCGCTTCGCGCCCTCCGCCGACCCCGGCACGGCGCGGGCAACCTCGGCAGCCGAATGCTTGGCCTGCTCGAGCATCTGCGCAGCGCGCTCGGCGCCTTGAGCGATCTCGGTGATGGCGTGGGCGATCTCGCCGGTTGCCCTGCCAGCCTCCTCGGACGTCGCCGCCATCTGCTCGGACGCCACCGACGCCTGGCCGGCCGACCCCACCACGCTGCCGACGATCTCGCTGAGCTGGATCCGCGTCTGGTTATACGCCTCCAGCGCCGCGACAGTCCGGTTGCGGATCGCGTTCACCGCCCGGGGCGACCTGACCGATCTCGTCCTCGGAGGGGTTCTCGATCAGCGCCGTCACGGGTTCGTAGCTGTGCGTCAGGTCGCCGCGCGCAAACGCCTCGAGTCCATCACCGACGTGGGTGAGGCAGTGATCCTCCAGCGAGCGAAGCCGGCTCAGCACGACGTCCACGCGGCGCTTGATCGAACCCGACACCGACAGCGCGATGCCGATCCCGAGCAGCACCGACACGCCCGCCCCGAAGAGCTCCAGCAGCAACGCGTGCGTGTAGGCGGTCCCGGCGCTTGCCGCATCGCACTGCGCCTGCTTGCGTCGGCTGGTCGCGAGCGCCAGCGAGCTGTCATAGAACGGCCCCATCAGGTTCGTCCCGGCGGTGTAGTTCGCCAGTGGCTGGTTGAGCTTGCCCTGCGCTCTGAGCGAAAGGGTCGTGTCGATCGCGTGCGGTCATTCAGGCTGCTCATCGCGGTCGCCGATAGCACCGTGCCCGCAATCAGCAATGCCAACACGATGCCACAGCCACACAGCAGTTTCTTGCGCAGAGAGAACGTCATCATCCGTGCCTTTCCCGATCGGTCAACCCCGTTGTCGAGGTCGTCATCGGTACGTACGCCGGCGGACTCAAACCACCCGGTAAGGAGCCGTCTAGCCTGTGGTCGAGCTCACCGCAGCGGCATACGAGCGCGTCTCAGGATTGCACGGCACCCGCGGCAACGCTTGTGCCGCCAAGCGCGATGTGGCATAGCAGCAGCAAGCGATTGGTCGCCCAGGTCTGGGTCTGCGGCTGGGCGGTGGCGGCGTCCGCGGCGCTCGTGTCGACCCTCAGCGCGGCGACAAACGTGGTGGTGCTCGACGGGCCGCCGCGATCGGCGGTGGCGGTCGGCCGCGCGGCTGTCAGCACGCCGCAGAGCGCCGGCGCCGTCGCCTCGCCGGGCAGCGTCTTGTCGAGATCGCTGACGCCGAGCGCTTGAAAGTCGTAAACGCCGTTGCGGTTGTAGTCGATCCCGTGAATGACGATCACCGCGTTACCAGCGCGGATCAGACGAACCAGCGTCGGCTCCACGGTCACCGTCCGCGTGTAATTGATGTCCCCGCTCGCCGGATAGCGGTTCAAGTCGATGTTGTTGGGCACCGCCCCGCTGGTGCTACCGAACTCGGTCAGCGATACCTGCGTCGGGCCGTAGTACTGAATCCCGTTACCGGTGCTGATCGCGAGGTGGCCGTTGTGCAGCCGCGCCGCCGATGCGGGTGGGCACCGACCAGCCCCCTCGGCGTGGATGTGCATCAGATGGGGCTGCCCGTTCAACAGCCCGTGGGTCTTGATCGTGACCGTCGCGGCATCACCGCTCAGGACGAGGGTCGCAGTACCGCTTCCGGTCACGCGGTTAGTCGGCACGGGAGCCGCCGTCGAAAAGAAATCCGCGGCCACGGCCGCCGGCGGGCGGTGGGACCCTCCTCCCCCACCACCGCTGAGCGCCGCGACCGCCCCGACCACGACTGCGATCACAAGCACGGCAGCGAGCGCCGGCCAGCGATACCTGCGCAGCGACCGCGCGCCACCGTCAGACGGGGCCTCGGGCCCACCCGCCTGCGCAGCGGCGGGAACGGCACCGCTTACGTCCGATCGCCTGCTGACGATCGTCGGCTGCATGACGTTCGCCGGGCGTTCGGCGACGGGCTGCTGCGCCGATCCGACATCACCGGGGTCGGTCGGCATTGCCTCGCCGGTGGCGACGACCGTCGGCGCGCCCAGGTAACGATTGCCTCGCAGCGCAGCGGCGGCGTCGCGCGCGAAGTCGCCCGCTGACGAATAGCGTTCGGCGGGCGCCTTGGCGAGCGCCTTGGAGATCACCGGCAGGAAGGCGGGGTATTGCGCGGCGAGCGGCGACTCGAGCACCGGCGGCGGCTCGTGCACGTGGGCGAAGAGCACCGCCATCGAGTTGTCGCGTGTGTAGGGCACGCTCCCCGTCAGCATCTGGAAGAACACGCAGCCGAGCGCATAGACATCAGTTCTGGCGTCCGTATCGCCGCCGGTGATCTGTTCCGGGGCCATGTAGTCGACCGTGCCGGCGACAAGTCCAGTCATCGTCAACGCGGTCACGATGTCGGATCGCTTCGCCAAGCCGAAGTCGGTCAGGTACGCGTGCTCTGCGCCGTGCTCGATGCTGATCAGGATGTTCGCCGGCTTGACGTCGCGGTGCACAAGTCCCCTGTGGTGCGCTGCATCGAGCGCCGCGGTGATCTGTGTCAGCAGGGCCACGGCGCGGTTGGGCTCGATCGCGCCGGTCCTGAGCAGCAGCTCGCGCAGATCCGAGCCGTCGATCAAGTCCATCACGACGAACAACAAGCCGTCCTGCTCGCCGGCGTAGTGGATCCCGACGACGTTCTGGTGCTGAAGCGAGGCTGCGAGCCGGATCTCGCGCCTGAAGCGCTCGCGGTACAGCTCGTCGCCGGCGAGCTCGGGAGTGAGGACCTTCAGCGCGTAGATTCTGTTGAGGGCGATGCTGGTCACCCGGTAGACAATCCCCATGCCGCCCTGGCCGATCAGGTCATCGATGCGATAGCCCCCGATCAGGGAGCCCTGCTCCAAGGGACTGCCTCTGAATTGCATCTGCAAGCTCCGCTCTGATGGGCTTCTTGCCGGGCCTCCCGCGGCCCGATCCGAGCCGTGCTCGACGGACATGATGGCGCATCCGACGCCGTCGGGCCAGCGAGTGCGCGCTGCTGCCAGGCCGCAGTCCGCACAGCGGACGTCAGCGATCGCGTGGCGAGGGCTCTCGTTCGAGCGTTGCCGGCCGATGATGCGACCACGCTGCTGGGGGGCGGGCTCGGCGGTTGCAAGGCCGCCGCCTGGCTCATAGAGTCGAGGCGATGGCTGACGAGTGGCTCGAGGTGACGCAGGGTCCGGCCGCCGGCACGCGGCTCGACGTTGATCGAGAGCTGGCGGTGGGTCGCGCCGAGCCGGGGCCGGCCAGCCTCGCGGGCGACCGGCTACTGTCGCGCGCCCACGCTCGTTTCCGTCGCGCGGTCGGCGGAGAGCTGATCGTGGAGGATCTCGACTCGGCTAACGGAACGTACGTCGGCGGTCAGCGCCTCGACGGCCCGGCTGTGCTCGCCGTCGGCGACACCGTGCAACTCGGCGTAACGACGATCGTCGTCCGGGGCGCGCGCACGATCACCGGCGCTCCGCCTACGGGCCCGCAGGCAACGCGCGTGCGCGCGCCACATCCCCAGGACCGACCGGACGCCGCTGCACCCGAGCGTCCGGTCACCGCACCAGCCGGCGGTGCCCGCCGGCGACCGCTTCCCAGCGGTGGCCGCGTCAGGCGC